>NZ_JAFCUI010000034.1:0-544 GCF_049896445.1 Acinetobacter sp. TWP2-2-3 | reverse complement strand
AAAAACGTTTACGCTGGTATTGGCGTAATCCTACAGATCTGAGCTCGTGGCATATTGATGAAACCTATGTAAAAGTGAATGGACGATGGTCTTATCTGTATCGTGCAGTCGATCAACGTGGCGATACCATTGATTTTTATCTTTCTTCTAGACGTAATACCAAATCAGCATATTGTTTTCTTGGAAAAATTTTAAATAATGTGAAGAAGTGGCAAATTCCACAAGTGATCAACACGGATAAAGCACCCACATATGGACGTGCTTTATCACGGTTAAAACGGGAAGGTAAATGTCCACCAGACCTTGAGCACAGGCAGATTAAGTATAAAAATAACGTGATTGAATGTGATCATGGCAAGCTAAAGCGGATCATCAGGGCCACATTAGGATTCAAATCTATGAAGACGGCTTATGCCACAATTAAAGGTATTGAAGTCATGCGTGCACTACGTAAAGGACAAGCATCGTCATTTTATTATGGTCAGCCTCAGGGTGAAGTGTGTCTAATCAACAGGGTTTTCGGTCTCTAAGTACTTTTTAAAGG
>NZ_JAFCUI010000033.1:0-664 GCF_049896445.1 Acinetobacter sp. TWP2-2-3 | reverse complement strand
GCACAAAGATTTGAGTTATGCCAAGTGATGGATTGATTTGTACTTAAAATTTTAAGCTTATCCACTTGCTTTGCAAGCCACTACACTTTATTTACAATCCTATGTTGTGGAAGTAAGGGATCTTGTACTCGCCCAGTATGTTCAACTTGATTATATCTAAAGGAGTATTAGGCTTCAATCAAATCAATTTTCCAATTATTCGACTGAATTAACACATTTAAATCACGTAATTTAAGACTAATATCATCAGCTTGTTTTTGTAATGATGAAACTGGAATAACTTTATGCCACTTTATTTCCCGCGTACTATAACGATCAGATTCACGAGATGTATTACTTATTGCTGCAGTTAGGGTTTTGTGCTGTTCTACAAATTCATCACGCAAAGTCAATAAAGCAAGTAGAGAACGACCATCATTTAATTTTGTTAAAGCATTAGTTTCATGAATTGCATAACTTAATTTTTGAAATTCTTGAATTAAAGAAAATACTTGTTTCAATAGTTCATTTGGATCTTCAGATGGTTTATCACCATCTTGTACCAATACATTTGCATTGATACGTTGTTTTAGTGAAATAATTTTTTTTTGTTGATCACTTCGAAGTAAGAGAGCTTCTGCTAATTTCATTTTTCACCTATTAACCAATTAGAATTAAGTTTTAA
>NZ_JAFCUI010000032.1:0-780 GCF_049896445.1 Acinetobacter sp. TWP2-2-3 | reverse complement strand
CCGGTTACTGTAGTAGTTTGAGTATCACGGATACCAACGATTTCTACAGACTCACCTACTTTAACGATACCAGTCTCTACACGGCCAGTTACTACTGTACCACGACCAGAGATTGAGAATACGTCTTCAATTGGCATAAGGAATGGAAGGTCAATTGCACGCTCTGGCTCTGGAATGTAAGAGTCAAGTGCTTCAACAAGCGCAACTACCGCTGGCTCGCCGTATTGGCTGTCATCACCGTTAAGCGCAAGAAGAGCAGAACCACGGATCACTGGAGTGTCATCACCCGGGAAGTCGTAAGTAGAAAGAAGTTCACGAACTTCCATTTCAACTAGCTCAAGAAGCTCTTCGTCGTCTACAAGGTCGCATTTGTTCAAGAATACAACGATGTAAGGTACACCTACCTGACGAGAAAGCAGGATGTGTTCACGAGTCTGTGGCATAGGACCATCAGTCGCAGCACATACAAGGATCGCGCCGTCCATCTGAGCAGCACCAGTAATCATGTTTTTAACATAATCGGCGTGACCCGGGCAGTCTACGTGAGCGTAGTGACGAGTTGGAGAATCGTATTCTACGTGTGAAGTATTAATTGTAATACCACGTGCTTTTTCTTCTGGTGCAGAGTCGATTGCAGCGTAGTCTTTCGCTTCGCCACCGAATTTCTTCGCACATACAGTTGCAATTGCAGCTGTTAAAGTTGTTTTACCATGGTCAACGTGACCAATTGTGCCCACGTTAACGTGTGGCTTATTACGTTCAAACTTAGCCTTAGCCATG
>NZ_JAFCUI010000031.1:0-813 GCF_049896445.1 Acinetobacter sp. TWP2-2-3 | reverse complement strand
ATAAAAATATACAGGCTAAAGCAACAGAACTTTGATAATTTCTTTTGAGCTTGTCATATCGAGTAGCTATTCCTCTAAATTGCTTTAATCTACAAAACATATTTTCAACTAAATGCCTGATTTTATATAAACACCAGTCCATATGGTCATTGTTCGATTGGCTATTTGTTTTCTTTGGTATATTCGCTTTAGTCCCTGTTTTCCTGATCTGTTCACGCAGTGGTTCTGAATCATAGCCTTTATCTGCACATACCACTTTTGTCTCTTTTAAATCTAATGTTGATATTAAATCAGGTGCAACTTTAACATCATGTGTGGTTCCATCGGTAATCATGAAATCAATAGGATTGCCATGTGCATCAACAATCAAATGTATTTTTGAGGAGTTTCCTCCTACACTTTTAGAAATAGATTGATTCGCTATACCGGCAGAATGTTGATGAGCACGTACATGAGAGCCATCAATAAAAATCCACTCCATATCGGGGCATGAGGCTAGTAATTTGAATAATCTAAGTAACTTACCGCTGCTTGACCAACGATTAAAACGTTTGAAAATAGAGTTTGAATGACCAAAACAAGAAGGAATATCTCGCCACGGACAGCCTGTTCTAATTCTATAGAGAATAGCTTCAATAAAATTGCGTAAATTTGAGTTGTGGTGAATGGATAAATTACGCAGAATAACTTTCAACTTTTGCCAGTGTTGATCTGTCAGCATGGTACGAGGCATAGCGAATAGTAAAATTGGGTTTGGCGATTTGATTTTACTACTTCGCTATTTTTTTAAGCTAAAAGTGTCAACACACCCTA
>NZ_JAFCUI010000030.1:0-1158 GCF_049896445.1 Acinetobacter sp. TWP2-2-3 | reverse complement strand
AAGGTCTTCATGTCATTGGTGCCTTTAAAGATGGTCGGTTCAATATAGAAACCTTGACCGACTTCCTGACGTGCTTCACCACCGGTCAGGATCTGTGCACCTTCTTCACGGCCAGTGGCAATACAGCCCAGAATCTTGTCCTGCTGTTCCTGAGAAGCTTGCGCGCCAATCATAGTATCAGTATCCAGTGGATGACCGGTTTTAATGCGTTGTACCCGTTCTACTGCACGCGCTAAAAACTCATCGGCAATACTTTCCTGTACCAAGGCCCGGGAAGGGCAGGTACAGATTTCACCTTGATTCAGGGCAAACATGGCAAAGCCTTCCAGTGCCTTGTCCAGATAATCGTCTTCCTGATCCATGATGTCGGCAAAGAACAGATTCGGTGATTTACCGCCAAGTTCCAGCGTTACCGGAATAATATTTTCAGTTGCATACTGCATTATCATTTGGCCGACGGCAGTCGAGCCGGTAAAGGCAATCTTGGCAATACGGGGATTGGTCGCCAGTGGACGGCCGACTTCGACCCCGTAGCCATTGACGATGTTCAACACGCCCGGCGGCAAAATATCCTGAATCAGTTCAGCCAGAACCAGAATACTGACCGGAGTCTGTTCCGCAGGTTTCAGCACGATACAGTTACCTGCAGCTAGGGCAGGTGCCAGTTTCCAGGCAGCCATCAGAATCGGGAAGTTCCACGGGATAATTTGACCCACGACGCCCAACGGTTCATGAAAATGATAAGCAATGGTATCTTCATCGATTTCGGAAATGCCGCCTTCCTGTGCACGGATACAGCCGGCAAAATAACGGAAATGGTCAATGGCCAGCGGAATATCGGCAGCCAGTGTTTCACGAATTGGCTTACCATTGTCCCAGGTTTCTGCCACAGCCAGCAGTTCCAGATTTTGTTCCAGACGATCTGCAATTTTCAGCAGGATATTGGAGCGGGTGGTCGGTGATGACCGGTTCCATTGCTCTTTGGCTTTATGCGCTGCATCAAGCGCCAACTCAATGTCTTCTACAGAAGAACGCGGCACTTTGGTAAAGACTTTGCCATCTACCGGAGAGATATTGTCAAAGTATTCACCTTTGACTGGAGCGACCCATTCGCCGCCAATGAAATTATCGTATTGTGCTTTAAAATGAACTTTTGAA
>NZ_JAFCUI010000029.1:0-1239 GCF_049896445.1 Acinetobacter sp. TWP2-2-3 | reverse complement strand
ATAAAGGATTACAGCTTAATTAAAAGCATTTAAAAGCTTAAAAATAATTAAAAGCCCAGGGAGTAAAAAATTGCCCTTGGTTTTCGCTTCGCTCAAACTCTATTGAATCTCGCTTTCGCTCGATTCGTCGGGGCAATTTTTGGTTCATATTTTCGTGAATTTGAGAAAAAGCAAAAGCAAGATCAAAAGCAGCTCGGAATTCGCTTCGCTCATGAGCTTTTTTTCTCGCTACGCTCGATTTAAGAATCAAATTTGGAAAGTTCGCACCCATGCGGGATGCTCTGTAGGGTAGGTGATTAATGGATAGGGAGCTTGTAATCAGGGAAAGGGATGGGCAAATTTTCTCAGTTCGCTCGTAGACACTCGCTCTGTTTAGCGACTCATGCCACGAGATTTCATTTTAGGCGCATGTTGCTGTGCTTTGAGCTGTTGTTCCTGTCTGAGTTTCATCTGTTGTTCTGCTTTGATCTCATCCACACATTTTTTAATGACTTGATAGGATGGGTATAGAGTCTGGTATTGCTTGGCTTTGGCTGGATGTTGTTGTTGGTACTGCTTCCAGGCATGTTCTTTAAACTTTTCATTTTCCAATAAATCCTTCACACCATGTTTTTTCTGGTGTTCATGCTGACCTTTCAGCTTTTTGTGCTCCTGGTAAATCGCATCACGTTGGGCTTCCCAGGCTTTTTTTCCAAACAGTAAGGGTTTGTTCTGAGTTAATTCGTTGTGTTGATCGACCAGGCTTTGCAATTTGTCATGACTTTGCTTGAGTCCGCTTTTCACGATCTCCTGGGCAAGCTGCTGATTGAACTCATTTTGATGTTTGTGGTGCTTGGTCAGGGTTATTTCGGCTTGTTTGAGATTACGCTGCATGAAATCCAGGTCTAGATTCGCGTCTTTTGCGCTGATTTCGCGTTTTAGCACTTTGCCAAGGGTTTCCCTCTGTTTTTCCTCAAACAGGGCTTTTTCGTCAATTGGTGGCGTTTTAGCGCTATTTTTGATTTGGATCTGCTGTTCTGTTTTCAGTGTGCTGAGTTTGATCTCATTTTCAGCAATCAGCAGATCCATATTTTTGCTGTATTGCAGCTGAGCCTGATTTCTCTGTTTGATTTCGTCATTGCTTCGGCTGATTTCGGTCTCAATCCCTTTTCGGCGCAGTTCGGTGACTTTCGGCCCTTCGTGCAGCGTGGCTTCTAAACCATTCTCCTGGTCTTTGTAGCTGCGGTGGTCGACTCGGGC
>NZ_JAFCUI010000028.1:0-1830 GCF_049896445.1 Acinetobacter sp. TWP2-2-3 | reverse complement strand
GTTCTTCATAATCTCTTAATGATCTTTCTAACACCTCGTCAGTGCCAGAAGCTGGACTTCGATAAACTCAACAACTCCGCCATTCTGCTTCGTTCGTTTCCATCTATCTCGTCGGTATGTGCTCATTATAGGGCAATTTCTTACACGTGCAAGCGCTTTTAACGCACAGGAATCACGAGTGTTTTATTTTTATGCACCAAATTGGTTCAATTCCATACAATTCATTACATAAGTACATATTTTTAAAACAGAAATATAAATTAAATATTTCTGCTTTATTCTATGCCTAATTTTTTACGACTGGTGCTTTAATCGTCACACTGGTGATTTTTACAGGGTTCACCGGCACATTTTGATGCATTCCATAGTTTCGGGTCGGTACTTTGGCAATCTGATCGACGATATCCATGCCTTTAGTGACCTTACCAAATACCGCATAGCCGGCATTTCTAGCAGAACGATCCAGGAAATCATTATCGACCAGGTTTACAAAGAATTGTGCTCGGGCAGAATCCGGCTGATTGGTACGGGCCATGGCTAAAGTACCGCGTTTATTTTGCAGACCATTCGATGATTCATTTTTAATGGGTGCTTTATTATTGGCTTTTTCTTGCATGTTCACATCAAAGCCACCACCCTGCACCATAAAGCCTGGAATGACGCGGTGAAAAATCGTGTCCTTATAGAAGTTGCTCTTTACATAGCTTTCGAAGTTCTTTGCCGAGATTGGGGCTTTGTCATTGAAGAGTTCAATTTCAATATTTCCAGATGAAGTCTTCATCTCAATAATCGTATTTGCAGCAAAGCTTGGCAGACTGACCGCAGCAAGTGCGATGACACATAATGATTTCTTTAACATTTATTAACTCATCTACTTAGAAGTAATGGTTGTGAATGACTATATATTAATCTTTTATAACTCATAATGCAGTGACCTGCCGACTAAAGACAAGAGAATAAGAATGAAGCATGCATTATTACAGGAGCAAAATATCCACCAGTTTCCACCTTGGCGTTTGCAGGGTGAGGGTTTTATTCTGAATTATTGGTTGACCCCAAGCTTTATCGAGCAAGCAAAACAATTCCGGATCGCACCTTCTCCGCTGGGTCGTATGGTCCAAGTCTTGTTGGTGCGTTATCACACCTCGCCGATTGGCCCTTATGATGAGTTACTGATTCTAGATCATCCTTTAATTAGTAAACGGCGCCTCAGCTCGATTCCTAAAATTTATGTGTCTACCTATGAGTCTGTGGTACACGGTCAGCATTTATGGGGCATTCCCAAAGAACATGCGCAATTTGAATGGCAGGAAAAGGATCAGGAAGTGCTGTGTCAGATTCAGCATCAAAACCAGCATATGACGATTCGGCTGAAGAAAACTAAATCTGCACGCCAGTTCTACATTAATAGTCATCATATTCCAGCGTCTATGTTGAAAATCCAGCAAGCCTGGAAAGGGCAGCGTTTTCAGTTTAGTCCACAGTTCCGCGGTCACCTCTCCAAACTCTCGCAAGTAGAATGGCAAGATGCCGAAAATATATTTCCAGATTTTTCCAAAGCCAAATTGCTGCAAAGCTTTTATGTCCCCAAATTCAATCTGATCTTTCCTGAAGCGCAGATCAGCAGCAAAGTATAAAAACTGATAAAAACCTATCTACAAAAAAGGTGTTTCATGAGAAACACCTTTTTACATTCATGCCTTGGATTTAACTAGGGTCTGTTGACATTTACTGTTCATAATTAACCCTATAAAGGTAGCCATAAAAATATACAGGCTAAAGCAACAGAACTTTGATAATTTCTTTTGAGCTTGTCATATCGAGTAGCTA
>NZ_JAFCUI010000027.1:0-2162 GCF_049896445.1 Acinetobacter sp. TWP2-2-3 | reverse complement strand
TACATTTGCATTGATACGTTGTTTTAGTGAAATAATTTTTTTTTGTTGATCACTTCGAAGTAAGAGAGCTTCTGCTAATTTCATTTTTCACCTATTAACCAATTAGAATTAAGTTTTAAACAGCTTATATCCTCATTCTTTAAAGATCAAAAAAATTGCTTTTTTATCTAACTAAAAGGTGTCTACAAAATCGGTAGCTATTCATTTTTTAAATTTTAAGCCTAGACCAGAGTCTAGGTTTTTTCATTTCGTATAACAGCCATTATCTTAAATGGGAGGGGGAGATTAAGCTAAAATTAGGGTTTTAATTTAGAGAAAGTAATGTCTCAGATAAAAATTTATGCTTTAGATGAAACTATAGAATTACATCGTGATAATTTAAGTAAAGCTATCCATCAGGCTTTAGTTAAAGAATTAAAATACCCTGAAGAAAAAAGGTTTCAACGTTTTATTCCACTAGAATCCAAAAATTTTATATATCCAGCAGACCGCAGTACATCTTATATAATTATTGAAATTTCCATGTTCGATGGACGAACAAAAGAGACTAAAAAAGCATTTATTAAGACTCTATTCGAAAATATAAACAATCTATGCGGTATTGATTCAAATGATGTTGAGATAACTATATTTGAAACTCCTAAAGAAAACTGGGGCATTAGAGGGGAAAATGCGGATGAACTACAGTTAAATTATCAGGTAAGTGTTTAAATTTCCTAAAATTAACATAATACACGTTATGCGAAATTAGAAAAATGAGTTTATTGCACTGATATTTATCTGTTTTTTAAATTTTAGACCTGGGTTGGTGCCCAGGTTTTTTTATTGCGTAAAACAGCCATTATGTTAAATCGCATATAAAAAATTTGACATAAATTAAATTTTATACAATTATATTGCACACAATATATTATTTAAAGGTAATTAAAATGAGTAATCTTTATTCTACCCAAGTTAAAGCAATCGGTGGACGTTCAGGGAATATTCGTAGTGAAGATGGTATCTTAGAACTAAAATTAGCTTTGCCAAAAGAATTAGGTGGTCGAGGTGATGCAACGAATCCTGAGCAATTATTTGCAGCTGGCTATGCTGCATGCTTTGGAAATGCCGTGATCCATGTAACTCGTAGCAATAAAGAACATAAAATCCGTGATAACGATGTAGAAGTCCTGAGTACTGTTGGCATGGTTGCTAATGGCAATGGTGGATTTTCCTTAACAGTACACTTAGATGTCACTCTTTCAGGTATTTCACAAGCTGATGCAGAGAAGATCGTGGAACAAACGCATCAAGTATGTCCTTATTCCAACGCTATTCGAGGTAATATACAGGTATCGACCACTGTCTATACCAAATAAAAAGCTATGTCCAAGAATCAGCTTTGCCTAGATGAGCAACTATGTTTTCCTATTTATGCTGCATCTAATTTAATCGTAAAAGCTTATCGCCCTTTTCTTACACCTCTCGGACTCACTTATCCTCAATATTTAGTGATGTTGGTTTTATGGGAAAAAGAATGTGTAAGTGTGGGTGATCTTGGACAAATTTTACACCTGGATAGTGGGACACTAACGCCCTTACTAAAAAGAATGGAAAAGTCTGAACTTATTAATCGATCACGTGATCCTAATGATGAAAGAAGAGTCCTTATTTCATTAAAAGAAAAGGGTCGAGAGCTACGAGCTGCCGCAGAAATGATTCCTAAAGAGCTGACTCAAAGTATTCAACTTGAAAATTTAAATAAACTAAAAGAAGAATTAAAGTCATTGGTTAAAGTGTTATCAGAGAAAATTTAAGAAATCTTATTATCTGGTGATATGAGTCACTATGATTCTGAAAATTAATTAATTTTTCTAAAATTAACATAATACACCTTATACGAAATGTGTTATAATTCTCTTGAAAATTCAACGCTGTAGTTCCTAGTTGATAGCCCGAACATCCCTGTTCGGGCTTTTTTTATGATTTTTCACGTTCCACGCCTATTCTTTGACCAATGTTTCACGACTTTGTTCATATTAGTTAAACAATCGTGGTTAATCAGGCACTGTTGCAAATAGAGATTTGAGTCGATGATGTTTCCTTTAAAAAGTACTTAGAGACCGAAAACCCTGTTGATTAGACACACTTCACCCTGAGGCTGACCATAATAAAATGACGAT
>NZ_JAFCUI010000026.1:0-5448 GCF_049896445.1 Acinetobacter sp. TWP2-2-3 | reverse complement strand
GCGAAAGCGAGATTCAATAGAGTTTGAGCGAAGCGAAAACCAAGGGCAATTTTTTACTCCCTGGGCTTTTAATTATTTTTAAGCTTTTAAATGCTTTTAATTAAGCTGTAATCCTTTATACACAAGGGTTTCAGAGCCAATAAAACTAGGTTTATCGACCCATAAAACTAGGTTTATCGACCCATAAAACTAGGTTTATCGACCCATAAAACTAGGTTTATCGACCTTAAAACTAGGTTTATCGACCCATAAAACTAGGTTTATCGACCTTAAAACTAGGTTTATCGACCTCAAATCAAGATGATTTACAAATCAATTAAAATAGTCTATTGTACGACCTAGTTTAATTATAAATTTATTATTAGAAATGAGTGAATTAATCGTAAAGGATAATGCTTTAATTCAAGCTAGCTATACCCTAGATACAGTTGAACAAAGGCTGATCCTATTAGCCATTGCTGAAGCTCGAGAAACAGGGCATGGGATAACTGAAAATAGCCTTTTAGAAGTACATGCAAGTAGTTATATCAATACCTTTAATGTCGAGAAACACACTGCTTATACCGTGCTTCGGGATGCATCTAAAAGCTTATTTGATCGCTATGTCACGTATCATGACATTAATCCTAAGACTGGTAAGGATCGTAGCTTTCACTGTCGTTGGGTCGATAAAATTGGATATGAACCTCAATCCGGGATCGTTTTCCTACGTTTCACGCAAGACATTGTTCCACTCATAACTCGACTGGAAGAAAACTTTACTAAATATGAATTGGAGCAGGTTTCGAGATTAACTAGCTCTTATGCTATTCGGTTATACGAGTTATTAATTCAATGGAGATCTGCCGGTAAAACGCCAATTTTTGATCTATCGATCTTTAGACAACAACTTGGTGTCGAAGCTCATCAATACAAAACAATGAGTAATTTTAAAACGTATGTTTTAGAGTTTGCCCTCAAGCAAGTAAATGAGTTAACCGATATAACGGCTAAATATGAACAACATAAAAAAGGACGTTCAATTTCCGGTTTTTCTTTCAGTTTTAAGCAGAAAAAAACCAACTCTGACAAAGTAATTAAGGGAACGGATACATTAGCTCTTTTCTCCAAAATGAGTGATAAACAACGTCATCTCTTTGCCAACAAACTTTCTGAATTACCTGAGATGGGGCGATATTCAGAAGGCACCGAAAGCTACCAGCAATTTGCTGTGCGCATTGCAGAAATGCTTCAAGATTCTCAAAAATTCCAAGAATTATTCCCTTATCTTCAAAAAGTTGGCTATCAAGCTGCCTAAAATTTATACTTGATCATTTGTCTATTAGGCAGTCTAATAGACAACAACTTTTGACAGAGTTAGGCATAGATTTACAACATGAAAAGCCTTACAGTTCTTGAGCTTTCTAAGCTTTACAATATCAATAGACAAACGATTTACAACAACATAAAGAAAGGAATTTTAAGTAAAAATTCTGATAATAAAATTGATCTAGCCGAGGCTATCCGTGTTTTTGGTGAACCTTCAAAAAAACTAGATGTAAAAGAGTCTGTAAAAATAGACAGTCCAAATTCGGCAGAAGTTTTACTACTTAGGCAACAGATAGACATGCTGAAAAATCAACTTGATGATGCAAAAGAGCGTGAATCCTTTTATCAAAATCAAATTGAGATGATGCAACGTCTACTGGAAGCACCCAAACCAAAGATCCAAGAGCCTAGTGAACCCGAACTCCCTAAATCAGCTCCCATTGTAGAAATGAAGGAAGAGGTGATAGTAGTTCCACCAAAAGAGAACAGATTAACTACTCCAGAGAACAAACGTATCCCTGTTCCAGAACACGTTGAGCCTGAACCTAAAAAAAGGGGTTTCCTGAGCCGTTTTTTCCTTCCTTATGGTTAGCCAGGACTCCAGTTTTTTGATGAGCCAATTTCAGTGCAAGCACATGAAATAATGACTCATCAAAAAACCGGATGAGGTTTATTAAAACTGAACAAAACCGTGGAACATTGCTTAAATAGTAAGCGTGGAACATGAAAAATCATTAAAAAAGCCCAACTGAGTGCAGTTGGGCTTTTTTGTATACGATAAGACTATGATTTATATAGAATAAAAAAGAGCATTTCGTATAAGGTGTATTATGTTAATTTTAGGAAAACTTATAATCAGAATAATTAACAGCCACTGTTTTATTGGTAGCTATTAATTATTTAAAGGATTGTAATTTTTACCTATGAGTACTTTGATCTTTTGTTTTCCAAAGAGAGTATAGAATTCCTGTAAACAAGATGATGAACGTGATCGAAAGGGAGACTGGCGGTGGAATTTTTGCTATACCTAATCCATCAGCTATAAAAATTTTTGATCCAATAAAGACTAACAATACTGCTAATGCGTACTTCAAATAATGGAAGCGGTCGACCATTGCTGATAGGGCAAAATATAAAGCACGTAATCCCAAAATTGCGAAAATATTTGAAGTATAAACAATAAATGGATCTGTCGTAATCGCAAAAATCGCAGGAACACTATCTATTGCAAAGATCAGATCTACAAATTCAATCATGATCAAGGCTAGAAAAAGTGGTGTCATAAACCAGGTTAATTGGTTAGTTTTTGGATCAATCTTTTTCACCCAGAACTTCTCTGCATGAAGCTGCTCAGTGACACGAAATCTTTTTTTAATAAAGTTCAAAATAGGAGAATTTCCGACTTCATATTCTTTATCAACACTTAGCCACATTTTTATCCCTGTAAAAATAAGAAAGGCTGCAAATATATAAAGAACCCATGAAAATTGGCTGACCAGTGTTGCGCCCACGCCAATCATGATAGCTCTTAGAAAAATTACACCTATAATTCCCCAAAATAAGACTCTATGCTGATAAATTCTTGGTATCGAGAAATATGAAAAAATCATTGCAATGACAAAGATATTATCCATCGCTAATGATTTTTCAATTACAAAACCGGTTACATAGTTAATCCCTGCCGTGGGTCCGAGATACCACCACACCCATGCGCCGAAAAGTAAACCTAATGTAATATAAAATGCTGATAGTGCTAAGCTTTCTTTAACACCAATCTCTCTTACCTTACGATGAAATACTCCAAGATCTAGAATAAGCAGGACAAGTACAATAAGGATAAAGAAAATCCACATCCAAACAGGTTTATCTAAAAAATTCGAAAATAGAACGTCCATAGTTTTCCTCTGCTTATACTTGAACCGTACCGGGTTTGTCGGAGATTTTTTGATTAAAGAAAGAGTGCAGTATTTCTATTTGAAGCTGCAATCTTTGACGCAATTTTGAGTTTAGTGAAGTTTGAATCAGACATTTTTTCTCAATACATGACGATCTCTAATCTTAACTTCAATTAAATGCTCAAATAAAAGAGTAATTATAAATGAGTCCTTGCGATTTAAGTTATTCATCGTCTTTGTGATGATCATTATCGAATAGCTTACAAGTAAAAATTATTGCTAATATGACTAGGCTAGAAGAAATACCAGCATATAAGTTGGCTAAAGTTCCACCAAAAACAACAAGATCTTCTAAAAACAAGATGACTATAACTATAATAGATACATGTAATATAATAAGTTTTAGATCATGAAACTTATTAATTGATAGTGTCTTAAGAAAAGAACTATTGTCAAAAATAGCTTGTTGAATAAATAATTTATAAAAACCTGCTGAAATTAAATGAAATGTAATAGCAATTAACGAGACATCGAGGATTTTTAAAAATTTAACAACAACTATTTTTACTTCAAAATTAGTTGCATATATATTTTTTATAATAAAAATTATTGCATCAATTAGAAGATATATAGTTGATAAATATAAAAAAATAGAAGATATTATGCAATTTATAATAACTATAATAACTAAATATCTACTCTTTTCAAAAAAATTTTGTAGCACTTGATAACATCCCTTAAAATGAGGCTTTGTTGCATAAATATGTAAGCACCTGATTTAAATAAATTTAATTTTGGATCAAAAAATAATCAAAACTTTTAAAATCATATAGTTATGATATCTTTGTGCAACAAAGCCGTCCAGTACTGGAAACTACATCATAACCTCTCTGATTAACTGAATCAGCTAATTGTCCTAAGGTCATCATAGCTACATAAAGTTCCCAATTCTTCCTGTTAAATGCCTTAATTCTGCAATAGGCATTCCCCAAGAGAGTTCTTTTTCAAACCATTCAATAGATTCACCTAAAGACTTAATAATATCGAATTGGCTCAATGCCATGATTGATTTCCTATCACTTATAAATTAAAGAGCTTACGATCACGTTCATCAGTCAAATACTTGTCCATCTGTGCAATCAATTTTGCCCGGGCCTGTTCATCTTCTTCAGTGATTTTTAGCATACAAGATCCGATTAGAATTTTGCGTCTAGTATCATCTTTACGAGCCTGTTCTTTCTCTTTAGCACGTTCTCTTGCAAGTGCTGCCTGTCTTTGAGCTTTAAGCTGTTTCAGCTTTTCTTCCTGGGCTTTAATTTTGCTGTCTAGTGTTTCAGTAACGCTCATTAATCCAATACCATCATCCTGGGAAACCATCCCTAACATAAGCGCACTTGAATATGCATTCAAGGTGCTATATGTATAGTAATGTTTTCCTCGAAGAGCGCACTTATGCAAACTTCGTTTGCAAGTCCGATTGGGGTCTCCCCAATACCCCGACAACCGTATGCACGGTCGTAATTCACTACGTGAAAATTTAAAAGCGAAAAACAGGCATGGCGATTTACCACTTTTCAGTTAAAACCGTAGCACGATCTGCAGGGCGTTCCGCCACTGCTGCAATCGCCTATCGGGCAGGTGAAAAGATTTATTGCGAACGCGAAGGCCGGGAACATGATTACAGCCGAAAAACCGGTGTGGAACATAAAGAGATTTATTTACCCGAAGGCGCACCAGAGCATTTAAAAAACCGGGAAAGACTCTGGAACGAAGTGGAACAACGGGAAACCCGAAAAAATTCAACAGTCGCCCGGGAATTTGAAATTGCCTTTCCCAGTGAACTGAACCAAGAACAACGTCTGGCCATGCTTGAAGAACTATGCGCCAGCATTGTGGACAGACACCAGGTGGCAGTCGATGCCTGTATCCATGCACCGCATACCGGATCCGGCAGTGATGAACGCAATTATCACGCGCATATCCTGATGAGCACACGCAAACTCACGCCAGAAGGCTTTACGGATAAAACCCGGGAACTGGATCAGAAACACAGTGGGGAAATCGAGCACTGGCGCGAACACTTTGCCGATATCTGCAATATGCACCTGGATATGGCCGGATCCACCGCCCGAGTCGACCACCGCAGCTACAAAGACCAGGAGAATGGTTTAGAAGCCACGCTGCACGAAGGGCCGAAAGTCACCGAACTGCGCCGAAAAGGGATTGAGACCGAAATCAGCCGAAG
>NZ_JAFCUI010000025.1:0-5556 GCF_049896445.1 Acinetobacter sp. TWP2-2-3 | reverse complement strand
GAATAATGAGCTGGCGATGACTTACTCTCACATGGGTAACCCCACACTACCATCAGCGCTAAGAGGTTTCACTTCTGAGTTCGGGAAGGGATCAGGTGGTTCACTCTTGCTATGGTCGCCAGCACAACTGTTTATGACTATTTGCTTGGGTCTAACCTCAGAGCAGTGCTCTTCGTGCCTAGCTTTCATCAAATGAGTTATTAACAGGTATATCTGAGTTGGGTATTTTGTTCTTTAGCGTTCACTAAATCAAGCTGTTTTGCTGAATATCGAATCGATTGATGCTTAATACAACAACTGTTTGGGTGTTGTATAGTCAAGCCTCACGAGCAATTAGTATTGGTCAGCTTCACATATCACTATGCTTCCACATCCAACCTATCAACGTCGTAGTCTTCAACGGCTCTTTAGGAGACATAAAGTCTCGGGGAAATCTTATCTTGAGGTAGGCTTCCCGCTTAGATGCTTTCAGCGGTTATCCCTTCCGAACATAGCTACCCGGCGATGCCACTGGCGTGACAACCGGTACACCAGAGGTTCGTCCACTCTGGTCCTCTCGTACTAGGAGCAGATCCTCTCAAATTTCCAACGCCCACGGTAGATAGGGACCGAACTGTCTCACGACGTTCTAAACCCAGCTCGCGTACCTCTTTAAATGGCGAACAGCCATACCCTTGGGACCTGCTTCAGCCCCAGGATGAGATGAGCCGACATCGAGGTGCCAAACACCGCCGTCGATATGAACTCTTGGGCGGTATCAGCCTGTTATCCCCAGAGTACCTTTTATCCGTTGAGCGATGGCCCTTCCATACAGAACCACCGGATCACTAAGACCTACTTTCGTACCTGCTCGACTTGTGGGTCTCGCAGTTAAGCGCGCTTTTGCCTTTATACTCTACGCGTGATTTCCGACCACGCTGAGCGCACCTTCGTACTCCTCCGTTACTCTTTAGGAGGAGACCGCCCCAGTCAAACTACCCACCAGACATGGTCCTCGTCCCGGATAACGGGACAGAGTTAGAACCTCAATATTACCAGGGTGGTATTTCAAGGACGGCTCCATCGCAACTAGCGTCGCGACTTCAAAGCCTCCCACCTATCCTACACAAGTAAGATCAAAGTTCAATGTCAAGCTGCAGTAAAGGTTCACGGGGTCTTTCCGTCTAGCCGCGGGTACACCGCATCTTCACGGCGAATTCGATTTCACTGAGTCTCTGCTGGAGACAGCGCCCCCATCATTATGCCATTCGTGCAGGTCGGAACTTACCCGACAAGGAATTTCGCTACCTTAGGACCGTTATAGTTACGGCCGCCGTTTACTGGGGCTTCGATCAAGAGCTTCGCTTACGCTAACCCCATCAATTAACCTTCCAGCACCGGGCAGGCATCACACCCTATACGTCCACTTTCGTGTTTGCAGAGTGCTATGTTTTTAATAAACAGTTGCAGGGGCCTGGTTTCTGAGGCTGTCGGCCGCTCAAGGAGCAAGTCCTATCACAGACAACAGCGTACCTTCTCCCGAAGTTACGGTACCATTTTGCCTAGTTCCTTCAGCAGAGTTCTCTCAAGCGCTTTGGTCTACTCGACCTGACCACCTGTGTCGGTTTCGGGTACGATTCCTGTGTAACTGAAGCTTAGAGACTTTTCCTGGAAGCATGGTATCAGCCACTTCACTGTACAAGTACAGCTTGCTATCAGTTCTCAGCATAGAGTACCCCGGATTTGCCTAAGATACATGCCTACAACCTTCCACCTGGACAACCAACGCCAGGCTGACTTAACCTTCTCCGTCCTCTCATCGCATTACACAGAAGTATTGGAATATTAACCAATTTCCCATCGACTACGCCTCTCGGCCTCGCCTTAGGGGTCGACTCACCCAGCCCCGATTAACGTTGGACTGGAACCCTTGGTCTTTCAGCGTGCGAGTTTTTCACTCGCATTGTCGTTACTCACGTCAGCATTCGCACTTCTGATACCTCCAGCAGACTTCTCAATCCACCTTCATCGGCTTACAGAACGCTCCCCTACCACGCATAATAAATTATGCATCCGCAGCTTCGGCATATAGTTTTAGCCCCGTTACATCTTCCGCGCAGGCCGACTCGACTAGTGAGCTATTACGCTTTCTTTAAAGGGTGGCTGCTTCTAAGCCAACCTCCTAGCTGTCTATGCCTTCCCACATCGTTTCCCACTTAACTATAATTTTGGGGCCTTAGCTGGCGGTCTGGATTGTTTTCCTCTTGACTACGGACGTTAGCACCCGCAGTCTGTCTCCCGGATAGTACTCATTGGTATTCGGAGTTTGCATCGGTTTGGTAAGTCGGGATGACCCCCTAGCCGAAACAGTGCTCTACCCCCAATGGTATTCGTCCGAGGCGCTACCTAAATAGCTTTCGGGGAGAACCAGCTATCACCAAGTTTGATTAGCCTTTCACCCCTATCCACAAGTCATCCCCTGGCTTTTCAACGACAGTGGGTTCGGTCCTCCAGTTAGTGTTACCCAACCTTCAACCTGCTCATGGATAGATCACCTGGTTTCGGGTCTATACCCAGCAACTAAACGCCCTATTAAGACTCGGTTTCCCTACGGCTCCCCTATGCGGTTAACCTTGCTACTGAATATAAGTCGCTGACCCATTATACAAAAGGTACGCAGTCACCGGACTAAGCCGGCTCCCACTGCTTGTATGCATGCGGTTTCAGGATCTATTTCACTCCCCTCACAGGGGTTCTTTTCGCCTTTCCCTCACGGTACTGGTTCACTATCGGTCAGTCAGGAGTATTTAGCCTTGGAGGATGGTCCCCCCATATTCAGACAAGGTTTCACGTGCCTCGCCCTACTCGACATCATCATATAAGCCCTTTCGTGTACAGGACTATCACCATCTACGGTCGCACTTCCCAGAGCGTTCCACTAGAACTTATATGACTTAATGGGCTCTTCCCCTTTCGCTCGCCGCTACTGAGGGAATCTCAATTGATTTCTTTTCCTAAGGGTACTGAGATGTTTCACTTCCCCTCGTTCGCCTTGCAACACTATGTATTCATGTTGCAATACCTACCTTATGGTAAGTGGGTTTCCCCATTCAGACATCTCCGGATCACAGGATATTTGCCGCCTCCCCGGAGCTTTTCGCAGGCTATCACGTCTTTCATCGCCTCTGACTGCCAAGGCATCCACCACATGCACTTAATTACTTGACTATACAACCCCAAACAGTCGTTTATCCTTACAAGTGGGATAAGCAACAGATCGTGTCTTTCAACACTCTCATACAGTTGGCGTTTCGTAGATTTAACTACTGTACAGCTTCAATTAGATTCATATACCAAAACGCTTGATTCAGTTAATTTCGCTAGAACTCATTTCATTCAACTTTCACAATTGCTTGCTAGGTTGTTTAAAACGAGTTTGAACAAATTATTTCAACTCAAATATATTCTGTTAATGATTTTTCCAGCCTTCGTCAGGTCAGGAAACTGTGATAAATCACAGAGGTTATCAAGTCCGCGTATCATAACGCTTGTACTTGTTAATCTCTAGGATCTAAACACTTGATCGCTTAAGGACTAAACTAACAATCAACTGATTGTCTATTTATTAGCTTTTGTCTTTATACATTCCGAAGGAATGTATGGTGGAGACTAGGAGAGTCGAACTCCTGACCTCCTGCGTGCAAAGCAGGCGCTCTACCAACTAAGCTAAGTCCCCAGCTTATCAATAAGTCAATGTATCTTTTCTTCTGTAGTCAGATAGTGGTGGGTCTGACAAGACTTGAACTTGTGACCCCACGCTTATCAAGCGTGTGCTCTAACCAACTGAGCTACAGACCCTCAGATACATCGTATGAAGAACAACTTGTTGTGGATTCTTACCAATCGTCAATCTTTCGTTAAGGAGGTGATCCAGCCGCAGGTTCCCCTACGGCTACCTTGTTACGACTTCACCCCAGTCATCTGCCACACCGTGGTAAGCGTCCCCCCTAAGGTTAGACTACCTACTTCTGGTGCAACAAACTCCCATGGTGTGACGGGCGGTGTGTACAAGGCCCGGGAACGTATTCACCGCGGCATTCTGATCCGCGATTACTAGCGATTCCGACTTCATGGAGTCGAGTTGCAGACTCCAATCCGGACTACGATCGGCTTTTTGAGATTAGCATCCACTCGCGTGGTAGCAACCCTTTGTACCGACCATTGTAGCACGTGTGTAGCCCTGGTCGTAAGGGCCATGATGACTTGACGTCGTCCCCGCCTTCCTCCAGTTTGTCACTGGCAGTATCCTTAAAGTTCCCGGCTTAACCCGCTGGCAAATAAGGAAAAGGGTTGCGCTCGTTGCGGGACTTAACCCAACATCTCACGACACGAGCTGACGACAGCCATGCAGCACCTGTATGTAAGTTCCCGAAGGCACCAATCCATCTCTGGAAAGTTCTTACTATGTCAAGACCAGGTAAGGTTCTTCGCGTTGCATCGAATTAAACCACATGCTCCACCGCTTGTGCGGGCCCCCGTCAATTCATTTGAGTTTTAGTCTTGCGACCGTACTCCCCAGGCGGTCTACTTATCGCGTTAGCTGCGCCACTAAAGCCTCAAAGGCCCCAACGGCTAGTAGACATCGTTTACGGCATGGACTACCAGGGTATCTAATCCTGTTTGCTCCCCATGCTTTCGCACCTCAGTGTCAGTATTAGGCCAGATGGCTGCCTTCGCCATCGGTATTCCTCCAGATCTCTACGCATTTCACCGCTACACCTGGAATTCTACCATCCTCTCCCATACTCTAGCCAACCAGTATCGAATGCAATTCCCAAGTTAAGCTCGGGGATTTCACATTTGACTTAATTGGCCACCTACGCGCGCTTTACGCCCAGTAAATCCGATTAACGCTTGCACCCTCTGTATTACCGCGGCTGCTGGCACAGAGTTAGCCGGTGCTTATTCTGCGAGTAACGTCCACTATCCAAGAGTATTAATCTCGGTAGCCTCCTCCTCGCTTAAAGTGCTTTACAACCAAAAGGCCTTCTTCACACACGCGGCATGGCTGGATCAGGGTTCCCCCCATTGTCCAATATTCCCCACTGCTGCCTCCCGTAGGAGTCTGGGCCGTGTCTCAGTCCCAGTGTGGCGGATCATCCTCTCAGACCCGCTACAGATCGTCGCCTTGGTAGGCCTTTACCCCACCAACTAGCTAATCCGACTTAGGCTCATCTATTAGCGCAAGGCCCGAAGGTCCCCTGCTTTCTCCCGTAGGACGTATGCGGTATTAGCATCCCTTTCGAGATGTTGTCCCCCACTAATAGGCAGATTCCTAAGCATTACTCACCCGTCCGCCGCTAGGTCAGGTAGCAAGCTACCTTTCCCCGCTCGACTTGCATGTGTTAAGCCTGCCGCCAGCGTTCAATCTGAGCCATGATCAAACTCTTCAGTTTAAAATCAGTAGTACCTTTAAAGGGCACCAATCTTGGCTCATCAATTTTCTGACAAATATTTCTCAAATAAACTTCGAGTAATTTCTACCATCAATCAATGAAAATAATTTCGATCAATCAA
>NZ_JAFCUI010000024.1:0-8524 GCF_049896445.1 Acinetobacter sp. TWP2-2-3 | reverse complement strand
CTTCGGCTGATTTCGGTCTCAATCCCTTTTCGGCGCAGTTCGGTGACTTTCGGCCCTTCGTGCAGCGTGGCTTCTAAACCATTCTCCTGGTCTTTGTAGCTGCGGTGGTCGACTCGGGCAGTGTATCCAGCCAGATCCAGGTGCATATTGCAGATATCGGCAAAGTGTTCGCGCCAGTGTTCGATTTCTCCACTGTGTTTCTGATCCAGTTCCCGGGTTTTCTCGGTGAAGCCTTCCTGAGTAAGTTTGCGTGTGCTCATCAGGATATGCGCGTGATAATTGCGTTCATCACTACCAGATCCAGTATGCGGTGCATGAATACAGGCATCGATGGCCACCTGATGTCTGTCCACGATACTGGCGCATAGCTCTTCGAGCATGGCCAGGCGTTGTTCCTGATTTAATTCACTTGGAAAAGCGATTTCAAATTCTCGGGCAACTGTCGAGTTTTTTCGGGTTTCCCGTTGTTCAACTTCGTTCCAGAGTCTTTCCCGGTTTTTTAAATGTTCTGGTGCGCCTTCGGGTAAATAAATTTCTTTATATTCCACACCTGTTTTTCGGCTGTAATCATGTTCTCGGCCCTCACGTTCACAATAGATCTTTTCACCTGCCCGATAGGCAATCGCAGCAGTAGCGGAACGCCCTGCTGATCGTGCTACGGTTTTGACTGAAAAGTGGTAAATCGCCATGCCTATTTTCGCTTTTAAATTTTCACGTAGTGAAATACAACCGTGGATACGGTTGTCGGGGTATTGGGGAGACCCCAATCGGACTTGCAAACGAAGTTTGCATAAGTGCGCTCTTCGAGGAAAACATTACTATACATATAGCACCTTGAATGCATATTCAAGTGCGCTTATGTTAGGGATGGTTTCCCAGGATGATGGTATTGGATTATGAGCGTTACTGAAACACTAGATAGTAAAATCAAGGCACAGGAAGAAAAGCTAAAGCAGTTAAAGGCTCAAAGACAGGCAGCACTGGCAAGAGAACGTGCCAAAGAGAAAGAACAGGCTCGAAAGGATGATACCAGACGCAAGATTTTAATTGGATCCTGCATGCTAAAAATCACCGAAGATGATGAACAGGCCAGAGCAAAACTGATTGCTCAGATGGATAAATATTTAATGGATGAAAGAGATCGTAAGCTGTTTGATCTGCCCGCATTTAATTATTAATTTTTTGAAAAGATACATAGGAATTTGAAATGAGATTGCTAATTGCTTTAATTTTTCCCTGGCTGCTGTTTTTCACCATAGGGCGACCATTTGCAGGCATCATTTGTTTGCTACTTCAGATTACAGTTTTAGGTTGGATCCCGGCTGCCATCTGGGCGGTCTATGCTTTGTCGCAATACAAGACTGATCAGAAAATTAAAAGAACAATTCGCTCATCATAAATAGTGTAATTGTGTGATTTTTAGATCTGATTGATTTTGTGATTTCCATCACACTTATCCATGAGCGAATGATCAGATTGTGAAGATTATTTGAGCAATAAGTGATTTAATAAATCTTATAACAATAATTATAAAACTCCAGAGGTAAAGAAATTAATCCTCTAATTCTTAGTTAAAAAAATAATTAAAACAAGAATTAGAGGATTTCATTTTTTATCGAATTCACTCTATTTTTTGCCACAAAGCTCCTATCCAATAAGGGTATGGGGCTACTTTTTTTGACTTCGCATAAGAGATCTTATGTTAAATATGAATTTTATTTATAGACATTAATAAGATTCATATAATTGTTTTAGCTTTGAAAACTAAAGATTTTCATCTTTAGTTTATGGGATTGATAATTGTGCATAGTTAAGGAAATAATCGAGTAGAATAGTTCGTTTTTATGGTTGAGATAGTAAATGATTAGGGAGGAAAAAGATCAAGAAAGTTGGAAAAACTTTAATCTTGATGACATTAAAAATACTCCTCTAGAAAAATTTCATCCATTTGAAGAATCAATGATTTTAAAGGCTGGTGATACTGAAGAAGAAGCTTTAGAGATTGTTTCTAAAGAATTTGAACTAGTTGATGGGATCGATTCAAGAAAAATTCTTCTTAATGCTATTCAAAGTTGGGCGATTGTTTCGATAGATAACTTGAGGCACGTAGTCGAGAAAAGAAGAGATGCTAGAGAACGATTTTCGAAATTAGCTCACCTTACATTATTGAATCCATTTGAAGTATGGAAAATTAAATATTCTGATGGAGGATTTAGACTTGCTTTTATTGGAATATTTGCTGGTTCCAAAAACCATATTCTGCTGATTTTAAAAATAGATGTGAATAATAACGTTCTTTGGAATTTTATGCAGTGTGAGTTAAAAAAGCTCAACAAGCATAGGCTAGGTGAATTACTTTATAAGAAATAAAAAAAAGGCGAGCTAACTGTTAGTTGCCCGCCTTCCGTCTCTCTTAAGGTCTCACACGACACTAATATCCAAGTATTAATGGTGTTCCTACGCAAATTATAGCTCTTGGAAGCAATTTGTTTCGCGCTTAAAAGAGACATCTAAATCGATTAGATAATGATAACATATTATCATAGAGTGCAGCAATAACATCAATTTTTGACCAAACAAAGATGCGTGAAATATTATTCTTCACTTTTGATAAATCAATTGCTTAAAGATAGTGATGATTGATTTTTGCTAAGTTGAAACCAAGCAAATACAAAGAAATTGAATAAAGTTTAGATAATAAAAAACCCCGGCATCCTGCCGGGGTTTTTTATTGTCGCTGATTGTGCTGTTGTACCCTCTGGTCCATGTGCAATAACTTATAATTTTTGTTTTATGTTATGGAACTTCCTGTTCCTGATGAGTTCATCATAGGAAAGTTCCAGTATCCTAGATAGCCGCAAAGGGCCGAGATTCACGTAAGCCTGAGCGTACAAAATAGCCTAAATTTTATCCCCAGCAATTGGGGATAGTTTTGGAACCTGGATCCGTATGAAATGGGCACTGATTGTCAAATTGATCGTTTTTTAACCAAATTTACTGGCAAAATGTTACAGATTCGCTTAAAAACTCACCAACTTATTACAAAAGCGACTTTTTGCTGATTTCCTAGTCATGGCTAAATTTTTAAGTAATTGATATTTATATTAATATACAATTGTACTTCGTATAACCGCCATTATGTTAAATAGCATAAAAAGGGACCTCAGATTTGGGTCCCTTTTATCTAAATTATTTGTATGCTTGGATAGATTTTAGAATCTCCTGTCTGGCTTCTTCTACATTGCCCCAACCATTAAATTTCATCCATTTACCTTTTTCCAAGTCTTTATAATGTTCAAAGAAATGTTTCATTTGATCTAATTGAAGCTGAGGGAGGTCGCTCAGATCTTCAACATTGTTATATAGAGGTGTGAGCTTAGAATGAGGTACAGCAATGATCTTTGCATCAATACCGGCTTCATCTTCCATATACATGACTCCGACAGGTCTGCTGCGAATTACTGATCCTACAGCAACCGCATGGGGAGCTATTACAAATACATCTAAGGGATCACCATCCTCGCTTAATGTTTGAGGAATATAACCGTAATTGTACGGATATGACATTGCTGTACTTAGAAAGCGATCAACCAATAAAGCATCATATTCTTTATTCACTTCATACTTGATGGGTTTAGCATTTGCCGGGATTTCGATGATGCTATTAAAGTCATCTGGTGGATTAGTACCTGCTTTAACATTTTTAAAAGTCATTGTTTTACCTTCTAATATTTAGATTATTAATGATTAGTGAAAAATTGATAGGAAAGTATTCCTAGTACTGTAAAGATTAATGAACCTATTACATGGATGGCTATTGTTGAGATAGCATATTCAAACTTTGAAGCTTGTAGCAACGCAACAATTTCAACTGAAAATGTTGAAAAGGTCGTTAAAGCACCGCAGAAGCCTGTCACAACGAATAACTTATAATTAGGGCTTATTGAGCTATTTGAAAAAAATGATACAGCTAATCCAATAATAAAAGCACCGATTAAGTTAACAATCACTGTCCCGAAAGGAATATTTTCAAATACGCTATTAAATCTTAGACTTATGCCCCAACGAAGCCAGGCACCGATTACAGAACCGAGAGCAATTGATAAAAGAGAAAGATACATGTCTGCTCCTAGTTATGAGCAGCAAAAGATATATAAATAAAGAACTTTATGACGGGAAAACATAGCGTAGCTCCATTTTGTAAAAGCAGAGCACGCGACTACGTACCCTGCTTGAGGGAAACGTAGGTATCATCAGCCAGAATTGGCGGTTTGTGTAAGGAGGATAGCCATCTCCTTTGAGTACTATTATTTAAAAATTGATTAGCTAATTCAACAACCTTCTATTATTAAAATACGTAAGTTTGATACTTTTTTATCTTTAGCTTAGTAAAACTTGAAACTTTTCATTTTTTCTATAATCTTTTTGGAAAGGGTGTCCAGCTAAGCTGAGGCAGGTGTTTGTTGTAGTCGGGCCGCTACAATATTGATAAAGAGCACCTGTATGTTTAATTTCAAGATTTTTAATAAAGTCTCTACGGAAGTATTGACGATCAAAAATGACCTTCAGCTTAATGCTGAGCTGCAATTAATTAATAAATATAAAACGGCTATTTCTGAAGATTATAAACAGGCTATTGTTTTGATCTTTAAAGAACGTGGCTATACACGTTTGGAAATAGGTCAATTACTTGGGGAGCTAAAAGCTTCATAAAATACCGATTAAACAAAGCTTGGATATAACATCCAGGCTTTATAAAAAAGTACCTAGCTGTTACCCTTGTCCTGATTTTTTTTTACTCTAAAAAGTTCCTTCATCTTATGACACTTACGCCACCTTAAGTTTATTTACCGTCTTAAATCTGTAAATAACTCATCACTGTCTAGTGATGTGGTGTAGTCGCTTGTGTGTTGTATATATCACATCACTAGCCTATCTGAAAAATTAAAAAACAGGCTATGTTTATGTTATCTAATGTCCGAGAACAGTGGTTCTCTAACATCCGTGGGGATGTACTTGCCGGATTAGTCGTCGGTCTTGCACTCATCCCTGAAGCCATCGCATTTTCAATTATTGCAGGTGTAGATCCTAAAGTCGGTCTATATGCATCCTTTTGTATTGCCGTCGTGATTTCTTTCGTAGGTGGTCGTCCTGCCATGATTTCAGCTGCCACCGGGGCTATGGCACTGCTTATGATCACATTGGTCAAAGAGCATGGGCTTGAATATCTGCTGGCAGCAACAATTTTGACAGGCGTGATTCAAATATTGGCAGGCTATTTAAAGCTTGCCAAGTTAATGCGGTTCGTATCTAAATCTGTGGTTATTGGATTCGTAAATGCGTTAGCGATCTTAATTTTTATGGCTCAGTTGCCTGAACTGATTAATGTGACTTGGCATGTATATGCTCTAGTTGCTTTAGGTTTGGCGATTATTTATCTCTTCCCTCTGGTTCCCAAATTAGGAAAATTACTCCCTTCTCCACTAGTCTGCATCATTGCAATCACATTATTGGCAATCGCTTTAGGAATTGATGTACGGACCGTGGGCGATATGGGGTCTTTACCTGACACACTTCCAATGTTCTTGATTCCAAATATTCCTTTGAATATTGAAACATTGATGATTATTTTGCCTTATTCAGTCGCACTGGCGGCTGTAGGTTTACTTGAATCGATGATGACAGCAACTATCGTGGATGAAATGACAGATACGCCAAGTGATAAATATCAGGAATGTAAGGGACAAGGGATTGCGAATATTGCTTCTGGCTTTATGGGTGGCATGGCCGGTTGTGCCATGATTGGCCAATCTATGATTAACGTAAAATCAGGCGGCCTTACACGCTTATCAACATTCTCTGCGGGTATTTTTCTTCTTATTCTGGTTGTATTTATTAGCGACTGGCTCAAAGTGATTCCAATGGCTGCATTGGTAGCGGTAATGATCATGGTCTCTATTAGTACTTTTGAATGGAGTTCTGTCACTCAGTTAAAAGATAATCCTAAGAGTAGTAATATCGTCATGATTGCGACAGTGATTGTAGTTGTTGCTACGCATAACTTGGCTCTAGGTGTATTAACGGGCGTATTGCTTTCAGCCTTGTTCTTGGCGAATAAACTTGAAAATGATATCCAGGTGACAGCTTCTTTTGAGGGAACGGCCCGTTTGTATGATTTGAGAGGTCAGATCTTCTTTAGTTCTTCTGAAAAATTCATGCAAGGTTTTGACTTTAAAGAGGATGTAAAGGATGTGATTATTGATTTGACCCATTCTCACATTTGGGACGTAACATCAGTCGCCATGCTTGATTCTGTTGTAAATAAATTTCAAAAGAATGGTGTGAATGTCACTGTGCGTGGCTTAAATGAAGCTAGCTCTATCATGATTGATAAGTATGGAACACATGCCAGAATCTAAGTGAAGGAGACTCTACATTTATGTAGAATCTCTAAAATTAACATAATACACCTTATACGAAATGCTCTAAATTATTTGTTTTAATTCAATAGTTTATTTCGTATTGAAAAGCCCAACTCAGCTGAGTTGGGCTTTTTTGTGGATTTTTCATGTTCCACGCTTAATAAATAAGCAATGTTCCACGATTTTATTCAGTTTTAATAAACATCATCCGGTTTTTTGAGGAGTCATTATTTCAAGTGCTTGCACTGAAATTGGCTCTTCAAAAAACTGGAGTCTTGGCTAACCATATGGAAGGAAAAAGCGGCTTAGGAAGCCTCTCTTCTTCTGTTCTGGTTCAACATGCTCCGGGATAGGAATACGCTTATTGTCTTGCTGAGGAGTAGTCAATTCGTCATAGTTCGTTGCTAGTTCCGACCGAGGATCCGTTGCTATATCCTGTTTAAAGCTCTGATCGGTAAAGGTAGTCATATTGGCTTTTGGTGCTTCTAGTAAGCGCTGCATAGCTTCAATCTGTTCTTGATAAAACGATTCACGTTCTAAAGATTGATTTTCTCTCTGTATTGCCTGATTTAATTGTTTTTCCAGTATGTCAACTTGACGTTTTAGTAAGTCAACTTCTGTCAAGTTTTGACTGTTAATTGATTGACTTTGATTGACTGTATCCTCTTTTTTTTGTGGTTCCCCAAAAACTCTTAGGGCCTCTGAAAAGTCAATTAATCCATCAGATCCTTTAGATAAATTTCCTTTGTTTATATGTGCATATATGGCTTGTCTTGAATATCCATAAAGCTTAGCTAACTCTGAAACTGACAGTTTTTTCATTATGTAAACCAGTTTTCAACTTGTGTTAATACCTGACTGTTAACTTAACAATTTCAATTAACAATGTCATTGAAATCCTAATTTTCTGAGTAAAGGAAGTAATTCCTTAAATTTCTCTGCATCTTGCAGCATGGCAGCTATACGTACAGCAAACTGCTGATAGCTTTCTGTGCCTTGTGAATATTTACTCATCTCAGGAAGCTCTGAGAGCTTGTTGGCGAATAGATGGCGTTGTTTATCTGTTATTTTTGAAAAGAGGTCTAATGTATTCGGATCTCTTTTAGATTCGACTGAATGCGTGGCTGATTTTTTCTGTTTAAAGCTAAATGAAAAACCAGTAATAGATCTACCTGTTTTATGCTGTTCAACTTTGACAGTAATATCGGTATGTTCATTTACTTGTTTTAATGCAATGTCTAAAACATATTTTTTAAAATCATACATTCGTTTGTATTCAGTCTCGAGTACACCTATTTTTTGTCTAAAATCATACATAGTTATGAGAGGCGTTTTTCCAGTACTACGCCATGCAATCAATATTTCATATAAACGAACAGCATAAGCACTTGTTAAATTACTTATTTGTTGTATTTCATACTTTGTAAATTGTTCTTCTAACCTAGTAATTAAAGGCACAATAGCAGGGGCAAAAATAAGTCTAACGACAGCTTCATTATCAATATAAGCCACCTCGCTCACCCATCTTGATTTGTGATTAATAATGTTACCTTTTTCACTAAGACTCTGATAACTGAATTGTCTTGCAAACAAGTCATCGCAAGCATCTTTTAACGCCTGATAAGCCGTATTTCGATGTACACCAAACTGATTAATATAACTTTCAGCATGAACTGTTAGTGGATCATTAGCATTTATCCCTTTACCCGATTCCCTTGCTTCAACAATAGCTAGGAGAATTAACCTCTGTTCAACTAGATCGAGGTTATAACTGGCATTGATTAAGGCGTTATCTTTAACAACTAGTTCTGTTTTCATATGAAAAGATTATATTTTTAATTCAATAAGACGAGGTTATATAATTATCTCGCTTAATGCAAGGTAAACCTCGTTTTAATGCAAGGTAAACCTCGTTTTAATGCAAGGTAAACCTCGTTTTAATGCAAGGTAAACCTCGTTTTAATATCTCTAGAACCATTATGAATAAAGGATTACAGCTTAATTAAAAGCATTTAAAAGCTTAAAAATAATTAAAAGCCCAGGGAGTAAAAAATTGCCCTTGGTTTTCGCTTCGCTCAAACTCTATTGAATCTCGCTTTCGC
>NZ_JAFCUI010000023.1:0-8589 GCF_049896445.1 Acinetobacter sp. TWP2-2-3 | reverse complement strand
ATCGTCATTTTATTATGGTCAGCCTCAGGGTGAAGTGTGTCTAATCAACAGGGTTTTCGGTCTCTAAGTACTTTTTAAAGGGAACATCATCGACTCAAATCTCTATTTGCAACAGTGCCGTTCTTTTACCTTGGGATGCTGCATATCACCATCCTCAGGAAGAGGTAGCCCTTTAGGATGGAAAATTTTAACTTCTGCACCGAAGTACTCCAGGATTCGGCCTGCTTCCTGAACTGCTAAACGGCTATATGATCTCTCACGATTTGAGCCGTATAGAAGTAATATTTTGGGTGGATGATCCAGGTTTTTTGCTTGAACTTTTTCTAAAGTTGGCTTTTCCAGAAGACTGAAATCAATATTGGGTAAATTCATCAGATTTATATCTCTTTAAAAACTTTTTTTCTGAGCCATAGCGAGACTGTGACTAAGGCAATCAAGACAGGCACTTCAACCAATGGACCAATCACGGTAGTGAAGGCGACAGGGGAAGCTAATCCAAAAGTGGCAATCGCTACAGCCAGTGCTAATTCAAAATTATTGCCTGCCGCAGTAAAGGAAATAGCAGTCGTTTTAGGGTAATCATTACCCATCCACTTACTCATAAAGAAGCTGATGAAGAACATTGCAACAAAATAGATCGTCAAAGGAATAGCGATTCTAAGCACATCTAGAGGAAGGCTAATCACTTCACCACCTTTAAGACTGAACATGGCTACAATCGTGAATAAAAGTGCAATAAGGCTGATTGGGCTAATCTTTGGGATAAACTTAGTTTGATACCAATCCAAACCTTTCTGTTTGACTAAAATCAGCCGGGTTAAAAAACCAAGTAAGAATGGAATACCTAGATAAACCAGAACAGCATGGGTAATGGTCCAAAAGCTTACATCAATGATTTGTGCTTCTACCCCAAAGAATGGCGGTAAGAAGGTCAAGAACAACCAAGCATAAGTACTAAAGAACAAGATCTGGAAGATACTGTTAAACGCAACCAAGGCAGCAACATATTGATTATCCCCACATGCCAGACCATTCCAGACGAGGACCATCGCAATACATCGAGCTAAGCCTATGAGAATTAGGCCAGTCATATATTCAGGATAAGCGTGCAGAAAAATGATGGCCAAGCCAAACATTAAGCAAGGTGCAATGATCCAGTTTTGAACAAGAGATAATGTAAGGGTACGCTTATCCTCAAAAACTTTAGGTAAGGTTGCATAGTCAACTTTGGCAAGTGGTGGATACATCATCAAAATAAGCCCTATTGCGATAGGGATATTCACTGAATTAATGCTTAATTGATCTAATACGACAGATGTTTGAGGGAAAAATACCCCAATACCTACGCCTAATACCATGGCAATGAAAATCCATAGAGTTAGGTTTCGATCTAAGAATGAAAGCTTTGATGCGGACATTGAATTACTCGCATTGCATAGAGATAGATAAGTTGTTCGTAGGTTTATTTAATACTTCATCATTCAAAACACTGAATACTGCATTTACCCATTCTGGTAAATCAGGATTTAATCGGTAATACACCCATTGTCCCTTGCGCTCATCTAGCAAAATTGAAAGGTTACGGAGTAAAGCCAAGTGACGAGAAATTTTAGGTTGGCTCAGTTGTAATATCTCAGTGATTTCACAAACACATACATTTTGTCTTTCTAAAATAATTTTTAAAATATCTAGACGTGTCGGGTCAGATAGGCATTTAAAGAAATCTGCTTGATCCATAATCTATACTCTAATATATGCTATTGCAAATATACGCATATCCATATATATATGCAATATTATGAAGTCCTGAGTAAGTCCAATGTCATCAAAAGTTAAGATCTATCATAATCCAGCGTGCGGAACATCAAGAAATACACTGGCGCTAATTCGAAATACCGGAGAAGAACCTGAAGTTATTGAGTATCTGATCAACCCTCCAAGTAAAAGTGAACTCATTAATATAATTGAGAAATCAGGTCTTTCTGTACGTGAAGCTATTCGCAAAAACGTGGAACCTTTTGAAGCTCACAACTTGGATCAGCAGCACTGGACAGATGAACAGCTCATTAATTTTATGCTTGAGTATCCACTTTTAATTAACCGTCCATTTGTTGTGACTGAATTGGGGGTAAAACTATGTAGACCCTCTGAACTCGTTTTAGATATTTTGTCTGCGCCTCAATTAGGAGCTTTTACCAAAGAAGATGGTGAAATAATCATCGATAAAAATGGTAAGCGGATTAAATAAATCCGCCTCATTTAACATAATGGTTGATATACGAAATTGAAATGTTAGAAACCATTTAAAGTGTCTATATTCTCACCAATAAAAATGTCTAGTTTATGATGGTTTTTACCATCTGGACTGGATATAAATTAGAGATGTTGATCACTATGTCTGACAAGGAAATTCAACGTCTTGCAGTTCTGCAAGACGTTCGAGATCATCGTATTACCCAAGTCCGTGCTGCTGAAATTCTGAATCTTTCAACCCGTCAAATAACCCGATTATTGCAGAAGCTCAATCAAGATGGCATTTCAGGTCTGATGCATGCCAGTCGTGGTCAACCTGGTCCTCGTCGCCATGATGATTTATTAAAATCACAATGTCTTTCCATTATTTCTGAATATTTTCTTGGCTTTGGTCCTACATTGGCGCATGAGAAGCTTAGCAGCATGTTTGGGCTGAATATTCCTGTGGAAACAGTTCGTCGCTGGATGACTGCCAATGAGCTCTGGATTCCGCGATCCAAGCGTCTGAAACGTCCATATCAGCCTAGAGCCTGTCATCAATTAGCTTGAGAAAATCTAACCTGTCCTCATTATTTTTTCATGACTAAACGCTATGCATTAAGAGATGATCAGTGGGAGCAGATTAAGGATCTGTTACCTGGACGAGCGAGTACTGTTGGAGTAACTGCCAAAGATAACAGGCTATTTGTTGAAGCAGTATTGTATCGGTATCGTTCAGGTATTCCATGGCGAGACTTACCCGAACGCTTTGGGGATTTTAGAGTTGTGCACACTCGCTTTAGCCGTTGGGCTAAAGCAGGCGTATGGCAGAAAGTTTTTGAAGTGCTATCACATGAAAGTGATAATGAATATGCCATGCTAGACTCAACCATTGTGCGTGCTCATCAACACAGCGCCGGAAAAAAAAGAACAGGCAATCGGACGCAGTAAAGGTGGTTTAAGTACCAAAATTCATGCCCGTACTGATGCTTTAGGCAACCCAACAGGATTTTATCTCACTGCCGGGCAGACTCATGACTTAAATGGTGCTGATGTGCTGCTGGACTTATCGTTAAGTCAGACTTGGCTCATGGATAAAGCCTATAATTCTAAGGATCGGGTGATTGATCCAATCCATAAGATCAAGGGTCAGATCGTGATGCCATCCAAAAGTAACGCGATTGATCAGCGTGATTATGACCAACATCTTTATAAAGCAAGACATCTGATCGAGAACTTCTTCGCCAAGCTCAAGCAGTATCGAGGTATTGCTACGCGCTATGATAAATTGGCTCAAAACTTCCTGTCAGCAATCTACCTTGCTTCAATCATGATATGGCTTAATTGATGACACGCCCTAAGCATAATAGGCACAAAAAACTGTTAAAGCGGTTTTAATACTTCTGTAGTAATTTTCAGGTTTCCACGCCCGATTACAGATTTTGCTGTAACCTAATTATCAAATGGGTATCTTTTTCTTTGATCAAACCAAATTAGAATATTTTATTGATTTGTAAATGAAAAATATAAATAAATAAATAACGTATGGATCAAATTGAAAGCGAAGAAAAAAATCAAATTCGCGGATTTTCAGGCCTTTTAATCACTTATTAAGCTTAGGCTATTTCACCTAAGTAATCATGTTACATAGCTTCCAGCAGCAGACAAAACGCAATGGATAATGCGATGTTTTTTGGTTCTGTTGATCCATAAAAAATACTTAAGTCTCTATTATTAAGCTATAAATGAGCAGCAAGAAATTTTTCTAGTCAGGTAAATGATATTCATGCACACGTAGCTATCTCGAACAAATTCACAGAATTTGGCTGCACTTACATCCAAATTGTCATTTGAAATTAGCTCAATTAAGGTAGCGCTGTCTTTCAAACCTTTGTGTAACAAAGCGTGCATAAGTCATATATACTTAGATTCAGATATGATCTCCAATCGCTAAATATCGTACACTCAACCACGCAAGTACCCATCGCACGGCGCTTAATGACGCTTGTTGAGACATTATTCTAAAATAATCATATTTATTATGTTTCATCACTACCGGAAAAAACTGATGTTCTATAAGAAGTGAAAGCATAGGTTTATCTTCTGCCGTAAAATGCATCAATACTTTTGTTACATTACTCTCATACAACCATTTTTTTATTAACCAATTATAAGTGTCTGATTGGTTTCGTTCTAAATAATCAAATCGCTCTAAAATTTTTTGTGCGGAATTAAAATCTACAGCACTTAGTAATTCAGGCAAACGTGCTAACTTTCCTTGTGTCAATAATGGATGTCTTCCTATATTTGAACCACGTTTACCTGAAGGAATGTTTGACATCGTAATTAAAGCTCTCTTCCAGGACTCAATATCTAATTGTGGCTGCCCCTGCCCAGAAATAAGATACCGCTCAATATCTTCAATATTTTGAAATAGTTCGTGTTTAATTACTTTACCCGTCGAATTTCCTCTTTTTTGAGCATAGATTACCCACCTCTGAGTTTGTCTTTTTTTGAGTACATATTTTTCGATGGTATCTCTCAACTTATATTTTAGATTACTATTCTGTTGGTTAATCGCTTGGAAATGCCTGAATAAATTACTCCGACTCATGACTCGCTTAAAAAATGCAGTATGTAAATTGGGTTGCTGTTGTTGCATGCTATAGGCATAAGTAGCTAGAAATAAGATATGAATATAATGCTTTAATGTTGTCGATTCATGTAAAGGTCCAAGTACTCGACCAATCGCCTTAATCCCTTGACCGACCTGTCCTTCATTGCCTACTAGCGTATTAAATTGTTCATTCGATGGCATCCAATTTTGTAGCCATGGCAGTTCTATCGTGAGCACTTTAAAATCCACCACTGTTTGCAAACACTTTAAAGTATATGCACTTGCAAACGTATGTCTTAAATGATGTAAGCTGAGATCAACATCTCCAGTGACTTTCTTTAATATTTGAGATATTTGATCAAAAAAAGGCTTATGTTCACTGTTCTCATCAGACATTAATATCGAATATTCTTTATTTTGATAAACATCATCTAATCCCTTTTTAATCGTCTGACTTAATAAATTCATCGGAACAACACGTTCTGATCCGAGTGTTTTTAGCTGATGCTCACCATAAGGACGAATTCTGAGCATATCCTCATCAATATCTAAGGGCCGTAAATGAAGTGTCTCTGAACGGCGTACACCCATCGCCGCAGATAAACGAAAATGACGCTGAATCTCTAGACGTAAAACAGTATCATTCACCCCAGATTCTACAGATTGTAATATTTGAACGATCTGCCGCACTTCATTTTTTGAAAAAACCTTAGCACTTGCTTGATGCGCTGTACGCTTGTGTAACTTTATACGATCATCATTTAATTGAATTAAAAATTCTCTAAAGCGATTCCATGCAGCGAGATGCTTGCGGTGTGGAAAATGCTCTTGCGTCAACTCCATCCATTTTTGAAATACATCTTCATCAATCTGGCTATCTTTTGTTAAATCTTCTGAAAACCCCAATATACCTGCACTGACGATGGCCAAATGTAGATGAATCATATTTCGATTCTGTAGACTTAACTCTTCTGCATCACAGCGTAAAATCAACCATTGCACAAAGCATGTTAATAAATTGACTGAGTAGTGATTCGTTTTATTACTAGCAAGCTGTTTAAGCCAAATGCTTGATCTAGACTCACCTTTTAGTTGCTGAATCATCGCTAAAATATCAGACAAATGTAGTTGCTCATCGCCTATTTCTATTTCACTTTCTGGCTCAGTGCTATCTAAACCTGTGGTTAATTTTTCATATTCGGATAAGCGTAATAATTCATTTATTGAAAGATCTTCAGTCAGGACTTGGCCTGATATATAACCTGCAATCAACGGAGTGCTATTTAACATCACCTTTTACTGTAAAGCTTTCAACCATTGAGCTAACGATAGAGTTGACTTAAGCCCTATTTGTTTTAAATATGTATTAAAACACTTTTGCCAAGCCGTTCTTTTTTGATTTCTTGACTGTGCTAAAATCTCTTTTAATCGGGGCTGTAGATACTGTCGGTCTACTAAAATTAAAGTCGAGACATAAGGACTTAACAGTACTGTACGGCGTATCTTCGTCACAGATCTATCATTATTCACTGTCAGCTCAACGAGACGACTATTCCCCATAGCGACTATATGTTGATCAGAAGCAATAAACTCCAACATCGCTTGTAAATGGCTCACTCTGCACAGTTGTGAATACATGGAGAGTACAACCAGCAAACGTCCTATTTCAACATCACAATTTTGATGTTCAGGTAAATGTTCTAAATCCTTCTGAATATGATCAAGTAAGTTTTGTTCAATATAACCCCATGTACTAAAACTATTTTCAGATGTCAGCCATGTACGATTAGCTTTTTGAGGAAGTTGAACGAATAAAGGAATTTTCGTTTTATCGCGAATATAAGCACAATATGCCTTGATAGCTTCTGGCAAATCAATGTTTGTATTTTTAGCTAAATGTGAAGCTAATACATGTCCAAGCTCTAAAGCTACTTGTGGCTCAGGATTTTCCCCAAAAATCAACGGACAATAGGACTTATACTCTGAGTTTTTCAGCCATTCTTTTACATCATTTTCTGAATATTGTATTCTCGGCTTCGTCTCTACTTGAGCTGTTTTAGTCTCTTGGGTTAAAACAAATGTTGGAATATGCTTGATTTTAAAAAAATCAAAACCTTCAAGACATTCGAAACCTAATTGTTTTTGCAGGTTTTCTTGTACATCAAGCCACTGTTGTTTAAAAACTGATACAGGAAATACAGATAACATATCCCATGGATAACGCCCCCGTATCCAGTGCCCAAGTCCAGCATCCTTGAACCGTCCAAGTAACTGATTATGATCAGAGCGAACCAACTTCCGTGCCCAATTTCTAACTAAACCTTCAATCTGATGAGGATCACAAAGTTGCACAGCATAAGATGATAAATCAACACGTGGTTCAACTTGCTCCCCCAGCATTACCATCAAACCACGTAAACCTTGAATCTGTTTGATCAACGCTGGCGTCAATGGTACATAACGATCGGTTGATTCATCTTGATGATGTTTATCTTGAATCAATGCCCAGCCTTGCTGACTTATCCACTTTGGAAAGGGTTGCTTAATTCCTCGTCCTGCAGTTGCAAGATTCATCCATAATGCCGTATACAACGTTAAGTTATCAAAGAGCACCTGCCAATTTTTCTGTTCATAAGCCTGATTTATTCTGTTTTTTATTCGTGTAATTTCATTTTGTATTTCAACAATCTTTATTCCAATCGGGCTACCCACGCGTTCACTTGAAGTGTGTATGTATTGAGGAATATCAATTTTTATCGTTCTTAAACAATCAGCCCATAATTGCTCAAGTTGCCTCTGTTCAAAAGAGGCATAATGAATCAAGTTATCATAATTTCGACCTGATGCATTCGTCACTGCTTTAACGACAGCTAAATCACCTTGGCTATGATCATATAACAACCGTGGAAGAATATCTCGAATGCTTTTGAGGCTGATTTCTAGCTCTTTAGGTACACGGTTAATCAGTTCACTCACGTCACGTTCAACTGCCATATGATGTCTTGTAATCCCAAGATTTTTGACTTGACTCACTAAATCATTGAGTTCAATCGGTAAAACCAAATGTAATTCATTGGTCCATGGCACATGAAATTTAGAATCTTCTGGTTTTTTTTGAGTGTCGGTGTCCCTGCAAACACACTTAATACATATGCAGATAAAGTATGATCATACTGAATAGCAATATTATTCTGATCTGCATTTTGACTAAAACGAGGCGCTGTTAATTCACTCACCGAACGTCCTGTGAGTAAACTTAATATTAAAGCTAATTTTGCGCGTAAAATTAAGCTGGTATCAGTATGAGATGGTTGACAGAGCCTAAATATTTCTTGAATTGAATTTAAGGACAATCGCGATTTGGTCCAAACTAAACCAACATTTGCAGCTTCAATATGTTGAGAAGTAGACTTAGAGGCATAAAAACCTCGAATTAAATCGGATTGTTCTGCCAAAAAAAATGTAAACAATGGCTCCAATGGTGTTTCATCTTCTTCAATCTCATCATGCTCAAATACATCAGAGACTAGACCACGATGAATTTCATCTACATCCTCTAAAGGTTGAATAGCAATACTTAATGAGCCGTATCGTTGCAAGATCAGTTTTCTATGCTTTAACTGTGTGATTCATAGACATCATTTCAATATAATTGGTGTCTATGAACAGAGAAATTCAACAAAGACTCGTATGGGTTAAATTATTTGAAGAGACCAATGATGCTGGCCTAGTCTGTCGGA
>NZ_JAFCUI010000022.1:0-10600 GCF_049896445.1 Acinetobacter sp. TWP2-2-3 | reverse complement strand
GCGCACAGCCCAAAGAATGATTTCGCCCTGAAAATGCCGACCATGGAAAGGATTCATATGCTGCACCTTTAGCTAAAACAGTCTTCAGCTTACCATTCGTGGTTATTTGCAACAGTGCCCAAATGATAATGTTCAAAGGATAAATAATGACTACCCAGAAAACAGGCTTAGTAATTAGTGCACATTCAGCTGATTTTGTATGGCGTGCAGGTGGTGCAATTGCTTTACATCAAAAACAGGGTGTTCAGATGCATATTGTATGTTTGTCATATGGAGAAAGAGGAGAGTCTGCAAAATTATGGCGTCAGCCTAATATGAGCGAAGTGAGAGTTAAGCAAGTACGTGAGCAAGAAGCACGAGCGGCAGCGGATATTCTTGGGGCTACTATTGAATTTCTTGATTTAGGCGATTATCCCTTACAGGCAGATAAGGAAATTCTATTTGAACTCGCTGATATTTATCGCCGGCTCCAGCCTGGATTCGTTTTAAGCCACTCTCTCCATGATCCTTATAATTATGATCATCCACGTGCTGCTCATTTAGCACAAGAAGCACGAATTATCGCGCAGGCAGAAGGCCATAATCCAGGAGAAAAGGTCATTGCAGCACCCCCTTTTTATTGTTTTGAACCTCATCAACCCGAACAATCTAATTGGAAACCAGATGTTTTATTAGATATTACCAGTGTTTGGGATCAAAAGTATCAGGCAATTCAGTGTATGCAGGGTCAAGAACATCTTTGGGAATACTATACTCGTGTTGCCTTGCAACGTGGAGTACAAGCTAAACGGAATATAGGGATAACGGCTGCTAAGAATATTATCTACGGTGAAGCTTATCAAAGTATTTTCCCTCGTGTTACGGAGAATCTTGAATGAATTCACTTGGTCAAAAAGGTGTAGTAGTTCGTAATATCGATCGCGCTCCACAGGAGGTGATCGATAAAATGGCTCACTATGGCGTAGCGACTGTCCATGAAGCTCTAGCACGCAAAGGGCTAATGGCATCTCGAATCAGACCTATACAACAAGGTATTTCTATATCTGGTTCTGCTATCACACTTTGGGTTGCGCCTGGAGATAACTGGATGTTTCATGTCGCAGTTGAGCAATGTCAGCCTGGCGATATTATTGTCGTATCACCAAGTTCACCCTGCCAAGACGGTTTTTTTGGCGATCTTTTAGCAACTTCAATGAAAGCACGTGGTGTTATTGGACTCGTCGGTGATATTGGAATACGAGACAGCCAGGTTTTGCGTGAAATGGGGTTCTACGTCTGGTCATGTTCAATTTTCTCCCAAGGTACTGTGAAAGAAACCTTGGGATCAGTAAATATACCGATTATTTGTGCAGAACAATTGGTTTATCCAGGTGATGTAATTGTCGCTGATGATGACGGTGTAGTTGTTGTACCCCGAAATATGGCTGTGGAAATTGAACAAAAAAGTTTCAAGCGAATGGAATTAGAAGAATCGAAAAGGCAGAGAATGGCTCAAGGTGAACTTGGGTTAGATATTTATGGTATGCGACCGCGTTTAGCAGAGAAAGGATTACGTTATATAGAACGCCTAGAAGATTTGGATGTCTAAATATGCAAACTCAAATTCGCTGTATGTTAATGCGGGGAGGCACTTCTAAAGGTGCTTATTTTCTCGCCCAAGATTTACCAGAAGAGCCGGAATTGCGTGACCACGTGTTACTTGCAGTTATGGGATCACCAGATACGCGTCAAATTGATGGAATTGGTGGTGGTAATTCGTTAACGAGTAAAGTTGCCATTGTACAAAAATCAGAACGAAAAGATACAGATATCGATTATTTATTCGCTCAAGTCAGTGTTGATCATGCAAGGGTAGATTATGGGCAAAATTGTGGCAATATTCTGGCTGGAGTTGTTCCTTTTGCAATCGAAAGAGGATTAATAAATCCACAAGATGATCAAACTGTTGTTACTGTATTTATGGAAAATACGCAACAATATGCGCGAGTTACCATTAAAACCTCTGGTTCCAGATTAGAATATGCTGGCTCCACTTATATAGATGGTGTACCAGAGCCAGCAGCTGAAATTATTCTCGAATTTAAAAATATAGAAGGTTCTACTTGTGGAAGCTTGTTACCTACCGATCAACCCATTGATCTGATAGATGGTATAAATGTTACCTGTATTGATAATGGCATGCCGATTGTTTTGATCAATGCAACTGATTTAGGTTGTACTGGCTACGAGAGTAAACAAGAGCTAGACCAGAATGAAGATCTTAAACAAAAACTAGAAAAAATTCGTTTAGAAGCCGGGAAATGCATGCATCTTGGGGATGTTAGCCATAAAACCATTCCTAAAATGTGCCTTATTTCAGCAGCACAGTCAGATAATTGTATTAATACTCGATTTTTTATTCCTCATCAATGTCATAACACTATCGGCGTTTTTGCTGCAATAAGTGTTGCTCGTGCATGTGTATTAAATGGAAGTATTGCTCAGACAGTTGCGAATGTACCTGCTGATACGCTTGAAAAGCGGCTAGTTATTGAACATCCCTCAGGTCATTTTACCGTTTTCTTGAGAGTGGATGATACGGGCAAGATCAAGGGCTGTGGATTTATCCGTACTGCGCGAGCATTATTCGACGGCTTGGTCTTAATTCCTGAAAGAATATGGAAAAAGCATTGAAAAATATAAAAACGGAGGAACCAATCTTCATCATTAATTTATAAAAAAACAATTTAAAGATATATCGCAATGATTCCTATTCGGATTTCTCAACCATAAAAAATAGTTCAAGGAATGAAATATGAATTTAAAAGAACAATTGAGCCAGAAGCCCATGAATACCTATCAATGGTTTATCGTTGCTTTATGTATCTTACTAAATATTGTAGACGGTTACGATGTCATGGTGATGGCATTTACTGCTGCTCCAGTTTCAGCTGACTGGCAATTGTCAGGATTTATACTTGGTATATTGCTGAGCATAGGTTTTATTGGAATGGCATTAGGTTCATTCTTAATAGCTCCCAAAGCAGATAAGATTGGTAGACGTAATCTGATTCTAATTTGTTTAATTATTTGTAGTGTTGGAATGATATTAAGTTCTATGACGCAGAATGCTTATCAGTTAGCAACATGTAGATTACTTACAGGTTTAGGGATTGGAGGTATTTTAACTAATGCCAGTGTGGTAGCTAATGAGTTTTCATCACAAAAATGGAAAAGCCTATCTGTGAGCTTATTATCTATGGGGTACGCTGTTGGTGCTGTGATGGGGGGAATAATTACCTATCACCTTATTGGTTCACATGGCTGGCGCAGTGTCTTTTTATTTGGAGGAGTATTGACCTCAACCGTATTTCTAATTTGCTTATTTGTTTTACCTGAATCTTTAGAATATCTGGTTGTGAAACAACCTAAAAAAGCGCTAGAAAGAATTAATTATATAGGTAATAAAATTGGTTTGCCTATTCTAGCCAATTTACCTCTGATTACATCAGTACAGCAAAAAACATCAATCAGAAAATTATTTTCGCCTCAGTTAGCCACTCAAACTATATGTATATGGGTAACTTTCTTTACTGTAATGGCTGGCTTTTATTTTATTCTCAGTTGGACACCTAAAATCCTAGCTATGGCAGGAATGACCGTAGAACAAGGCGTTAATCTAGGTACATTTCTTAATATCGGGGGAATTGTTGGAGCAATTTTAATAGGAAGTATTAGCTCGCTATTCCAAATCCATAAGGTTCTTGCTTTATTTCTCATAGCAACTTCAGTCAGTATTTTAATATTTGTGCTATTTGCGCAAGCTTATACTTATGCGCTTTTGATAGGCATATTGGTTGGGATGATGGCTAATGGTTGTATTGCTGGACTCTATGCTCTCTCCACTGTGACCTATTCAACAGAGATTCGTGCAACTGGAGTGGGGCTAGCTATCAGCATGGGGCGTGTCGGAGCAATTATGGCGCCACTAGGAGCAGGTTATTTCTTGGACATTGGCATTTCTCCACTACATTTATATCTATTCGCAGCATTGCTATTTAGTATTGGGTTTATCATGTTGCTTATTAGCTATCATCAATATAAACAATTTTCATTGGCAGAATCTGAAATCTAAAAATCATTAATTTTGGTTGGTCGAAAGTAGAATGCTAGCTCATCTTACTTTCTTCCAATAATTTAATCTTTGTTGTAATTAATTTGAGAATCTAAGAAATCAAAAAGATGGTCGTTTTTGATTTATAAAAAAGATCTATTTTAAGCTCAGGTTACTGAGCTGTATATAAGTATATAAGTCTGAGACAAATATTCTTAAATAAATGAATTATATTTATAATCCCTCTTTCTCCGCTCTTCGGTCATTAGCTGAATTATCTTCCGTAGCGCCTGATTTCCAGTAGGAAAAAGCATATAGTTCGTTTGCTGCCCAATTTTTTTCTTTTTTTAGATAGTGCCGAATAGCTTTAACTGATGAAAATTCGCCAGCTATATAAGCAAATCGGCTTAGCTTTTCGCTTGGTAGCGTGAGAGACTTGATCGTATCTGCTAGTTGACTACCTTGAACAGGATCAGCGTTATGTAGCCACGTCATCTCAACATTAGCTAAGGTTAGTAAATCCTGTTCATCTTCTTTACCATAAACCTCGATAATACATTGCACTGTACTACCACTAGGTAGGCTTTCCAGTATTGCACTAAGCACAGGTATAGCAGTAGCATCTCCAATTAGCAGAAAGTTATCTACTGCAGGATAAAGCGGCTTGTTTTTGGGTTTCATAAGCACCCCAAGTTGATCTCCAACTTGTGCATGAGTTGCCCATCCTGAGGCAGGAGATTCGTCATCATGTGCAATAAAATCAATCCATATCTGTTGTTTTTCAATATCTACGCCACGATGAGTATAGGTACGTATAGTAAAATTATTCTTATCATTTAGATCAAGTGGTTGGGTTTTATCTAGGGGTATGAGTATTTTGTTATTTACTCCAATAGTCATGGTAGCAATATTAGTAATAGTATCTAGCCTCCCTGTTAGATAGATTCGAATATAGTGTGGAGTAATTATTTGCTTATGGGTAACGATCATTACTTCTCGTACCATCTGTTGATTCATCGGATCAATTGTGATTTTATTCATATATACTCAGTTGATTTAATGGAGTGTTATACTGATGTGCGATTGTTTAATAATGAATGGCTAAGCTTATTCCTATAAAATTTTTATTCATCAGCATTATTATAGTTTCACAGTACTCTCTACCATAATACGGCTAACTCGTAGAAATAATGCTAGCTCCTCAGCTTTTAAGTTCTGAGTAAGCTGCTCTACAGCCCACTTCTCCGCTAGGTCAAGCTTTCCCATAACGTCCTCACCTTTAGGTGTTGCTTGTAGTAATTGACTGCGACCATCAAGCGGATTATCTGTCTTAAATATCAATTCAGCAGCTAAAAGATCATTCAAGGCACGGGTAATTTGGGCTTTATCTCGCTGCATATGCTTGGCAATAGATTGTGCTGTACTCTTTGAATTATGACAGACACATTTCAATGTTCTAATATGTGTCACTGATAAATCCAGTTTTTGTAGTTGAATGCCTTTAAGCAATAGATTTGTATAGCTATGCATTAATTGATGCATGGTTTCACTTAAAGAGATATTAAACATATAAAACTACAACTTAGTTGTTATATCAATAATATCGGAGATAGATGATTTTATCAACTACTTTTAAATGAATATCTGGTTCATAATTTGATGAAGGCGATTATTAGCCCTTAATAGACGTTATTAATAAAAAAACCGCCAATCAATAGGGCGGTTTTTATCAAGTCTCATATTAATTTTAAAAATTAAAACTTTATGGATTTTTCAAAAAAATAACTACTCGGACGTCTATTCTTCTTTTATCTGGACATTTTTTCCTGCTTTAGGGGTAAATAAGACTACATAAAACCGTGGAACATTGGTCAGTAAATAAGCGTGGAACATGATAAATCATAAAAAAAGCCCGAACAGGGATGAACGGGCTATAAATCGGGTAGAAGTACGTTGAATTATAACATAATTTAAAAAGCATTTTGTATAATCTGCATTATGTTAATTTTAGATAATCTTAAAAACTACTTCCATGCTCTAAACTTTTTTAAGCTGAGTATTAGGTAGAAATAAAGTAAAAATTCCGATTAAGGGTAAATATGAACATAGTGTAAATACCCATTCTATGCCGTCTCGATCAGCTAGGTATCCTAAACCAGCCGCTGCTATACCACTTACACCAAACATTAAACCAAACATGAGTCCAGCAATCATTCCAACACGCCCAGGAACTGCTTCTTGTGCATACACAACCATGGCAGAAAATGCAGATGACATAATTAAACCTGACATTACTGCGAGAATACACGTCCAAAATAAATTTGCATAAGGTATGAATAGCGCGAATGGGGCCATTCCTAAAAATGAAACCCAAATCACCGCTTTACGCCCAATACGGTCACCAATCGGTCCGCCAAAAAATGTACCAAAAGCAACTGCTGCCAAAAAAGCAAATAAATATAATTGAGCACTTTGAATTGGTAGATTAAATTTCTCAATTAAATAAAAAGTATAGTAATTACTAATACTTGCGATATAAGTAAACTTTGCGAACATTAGCATAGAAATAACTACGAGAGCTCGAACTAAAGTACTTCCATGTAATTTAAAACTTGAGGTAGATGCTGTTTTATTGATTTGAGTCTTGGCATGATGAATAGTCCATTTACTTACTTTAAATAAAACAAAAATTGCAATTAAAGCAAATAACACTAACCAAGCTGCTGAAGCTTGCCCGTTAGGAACGATAATAATAGCGGCCAATAAGGGACCAATTGCAGATCCTGTATTACCACCAACTTGAAAAGTCGATTGAGCCGTACCAAATCGCCCCCCAGACGCCATACGTGCCACACGAGAGGCTTCAGGATGAAATGTTGATGAACCAATCCCTATTAGGGATGCAGAGACAAGTAGCATATAAAAACTACTAGAAAACGCGAGCACAACAATGCCTATGAAGGTAACGACCATTCCTAAGGGCAGAAGATAGGGTTTAGGGTGTTTATCAGTATATAAACCGATCCAAGGTTGCAATAATGAAGCAGTAATTTGGTAGACCAGAGAAATTAGCCCAATTTGTGTAAAACTTAATGAAAAATTATCTTTTAGTAATGGATAAATAGCAGGGAGAGCTGCTTGAATTAAATCATTGAGTAAATGAGCTAAGGCTACAGCAAAAATAATATGACTCACCATTTTCGGTACTAAGTCTGTAACTTCAGCTTGGGGATTTTCCGCTATCTGAACAGGTGGTTGCATGAAATACCTTACTTGCCTTAAAAATTTAATCAGAATTATTATAATCTGTCATCTTTAAGTCTATATTCCAAAAATCATTCTATAAGTGACAATTTAAAGAGTTAATAACAATGTCTTTAGGCAAAAATATGGTTTCTACATTAGTTATCTCTATGGGCTCTAAGCATACTTATACAAGTTCAAGTGCCTTTAGTGCTATGTTTAAACGCCATTTAGGTTATTCTCCTCAAAATTTTAAATAAAGTTTTCATCAAATTCTTATCCATTTAACATAATGGCGGTTATACGAAATTAATGGATGTTCATATAGATTACTTGCATATTGTATTCGATCGAATACAATATAGTGAGAAGAGAAGGAATCCTCATGATTGAAATTAAACGTCTGCCAGAATTTGATGAATGGTTGGATGGCATTAAAGACAATATGACCCGTATCCGCCTGAATCGTCGATTAGATAAGGTTCAACGTGGAAACTGGGGAGACATTAAACCTCTCCAAGATGGCGTTTGGGAAATGAGAGAATTCTTCGGTTCTGGATGGAGGATGTATTACATCCAACATGGTGACGTTGTGATTGTAATGCTTGGTGGTGGAGATAAATCAACTCAACAACAAGACATCGATCGTGCAGTCAAACTATCGAAAACGTTGGAGGATTAAAATGGTTAAAGTAGCTGATTTACCAAGTTTTGATATGGCTGAGTCACTCAAAACTGAAGAAGACATTGTGATTTATCTCAATATGGTTCTTGAAGAGAATGATCCAGCTGAATTAGCTCATGCACTTGGTGTTATTGCTAAAGCTCGTGGCATGACTCAAATCGCTAAAGAAGCAGGGATTGGGCGTGAGGCACTCTACAAAGCCCTACGTCATGATTCAGCACCACGTTTTGATACAATTAATCGTGTAGTAAATGCTTTAGGCTTAAAACTCACAGTACAACACGCCTAAAGCTTTAAAAAATATAGTAAAAATGGGAGCTAAAGGCTCCCATTTTTAGATTCCTATAACGTGTATTATGTTAATTTTAGAGAAACTCATAAATGAATATAATAATTTGATTAAAATCCATTCTCTAAAATTCGGATATCAACACCAAGAACATCATCTTTTATCTTAAAGTGATGTTCTTGCATATGTACGGTTGCAAGGTGTGCATCTAAATGTTTGATACTTTTCCATTTTTCCAACATAACGACTGTATTTTTCAATGGCGCCTGATAAGACGCATGACTCTCATGATTAATAAGTAATTCGTAGCCAAAACAACCATCTTCTTCAAACACTGTTGGTGTGATCTCCTTGAATGAATTGATTACATGTTGCAGATGCTTTGAACCGGGTTTTACTTTAATTTCAGCAATAATTGTTAACATCATTTACCTCTATATCACTGATGCAGAAAAATTACGGATCAAATGTTGGCGATAGTCATCTTTTATTTGTGGTAAGTTTGGTGCTTTGATGACGTCATGAGCAATAAATGTTGACATGCTTTGCATACCAAGAAACTCATTGGCTTTTCGAAAAGGCAAATAAACCCCATCTACACCTCTCCCCTCAAAAAATTGTTTTGGATCAGTAAATGCTTCAGCAGGTGCATTCCAAGTTAATGACAGCATAAATTTTTTGCCATGCATTAAGCCTCCCGAACCATATTTTTTAGAAGTATCCGAACGTGAACGACCATCATTAGCGTATATATGACCATGACCTTCAGTAAATACATCATCAATATATTTTTTTACTGTCCATGGTGCACCCATCCACCAGCCTGGCATTTGATAAATAATAGCATCAGCCCAAAGATATTTTTTTACCTCCTCTTTTGGATCAAAAGCACTATCAGCACGCGTAACTTTAACTGTATGACCTAATTTGGTTAACACTTCTTCTGCTAAAATTGTCAAGGTATCGTTCAATTCACCATTAGAATGAGCAAAAGTTTTAGCACCATTGATAATTAAAATATTATTCATCTTCATCCCAAATTGAATAGAGAAGTACAATATAAATTTAAGATCCATCAACATAAATGCAATTATTAACAAAACATTATTGATTAATTGTTAATAATTAAAATATAATTAAAAATGATTTTTATTAATGATTTACTTAGATATGAAATCTACATTTGATGAACTTTTAGTATTTGTTACGATCGCTGATTGTGGCTCTATAGTGAAAACAGCAGAACAATTAAATCAAACAACATCTGCTATCAGTCGCACATTACAACGCCTCGAAAAAAAATTAAATGTTAAATTAATCGAACGTACAACCCGTAGCCTTAATCTTACCTATGATGGAAAAATTTTTTTAGAAAGAGCAAGAAAATTACTTTCTGATTTGAATGAAGCTGAAGAGTTGTTAATTAATCCAGGTACTGAACCTACAGGCTTAATTAAAATAGATTCAGCAACACCGTTTGTATTGCATGTAATTATTCCATTAATACCAGGGTTTATAGAACGATATCCAAAAATCAGTATTGAACTAACTAGTCATGATCATGTAATTGATTTATTAGAGCATAAAATAGATGTTGCTATACGATTTGGTGATCTAGAAGATTCAAGTCTCTATGCAAAATTATTATATAAAAGTCGTTTGTATATCGTTGCTAGCGCTGAATATCTCAAAAAAAATAACTTACCAAAATCTATTATTGAGTTAAATCAACATAGATTATTAGGATTTAGCCATCCTTTGCATTTAAATAATTGGCCAATTTATATAAATGATCAACTATATAAAACTTCACCATCTATTACAGCTTCTAATGGCGAAAGTGTTCGTCAACTTGCTTTACAAGGCGTAGGAATCGCTTGTCTCTCTGAATTTTTAATTTTAAAGGATATAAAAGAAGGTAAATTAATTGCTTTATTTGAAGATGAAATAAAGATTCATGAGCAAAAAATCCATGCTGTCTATTACAAAAAAAATTATATACCTAAGAGAGTTAGATTATTTATTGATTATTTATATGAAAAATTACAACAGCTTAATTAATTTTAAATGGATTTTTCAAACCAAAGTCTGAAAAATCCACCAAATCACTACCCATTTAACATAATGGAGGTTATGCAAAGTCGACTTGTAATGCAATTTGCATTACACTGTTCCTAGTACATTAAATACTTGGGAAATATGATGGCTACTGTTAACTTCAGGATCGATGAAGCCCTTAAAGAAAAATCTTATTCAATCCTTAAAGAGCAAGGTATTGCACCTACGGATT
>NZ_JAFCUI010000021.1:0-15305 GCF_049896445.1 Acinetobacter sp. TWP2-2-3 | reverse complement strand
CAGGCATTTAGTTGAAAATATGTTTTGTAGATTAAAGCAATTTAGAGGAATAGCTACTCGATATGACAAGCTCAAAAGAAATTATCAAAGTTCTGTTGCTTTAGCCTGTATATTTTTATAGCTACCTTTATAGGGTTAATTATGAACAGTAAATGTCAACAGACCCTAAGCAATAGATAAAAAAGAATCCAGTGGATGATCTCCCCTGGATTCTTTTTTAAGCCGTTGAGCTAAATCTTTCGAGTGCAGATTTATAGCCAGGTCTTGGTGTCGTCTGAGACTGCCGTACCTTGAGTCACATGCATGATCATGGCATGGGCAATACTGCCTTTAAACGGAATTTCAGGCAGCTGATCGAATTTAAAGAATTGCGCATCGCTAATTTCTTCTTCCTGCAGCTGTAGCTCACCACCAGCATATTCTGCCTTGAAGGCAATCATCAGGTTACTTGGGAAAGGCCAGGGCTGGCTGGCCAGATACTGGATATTTTTGAGATGCAGACCGACTTCTTCCAGCGTTTCACGACGTACTGCATCTTCCAGCGTTTCACCCACTTCAACGAAACCGGCAATCAGTCCATACATCTGGCTTTTAGTATTACGTGCATTTTTGGCCAGCAGAATCTCGTCTTCACCTTTGGTAATAACAGTAATAACGCAAGGCTGTACCCGTGGATATTGCCGGTAGTTGCAGGATGGGCAGACCATGGCATATTCAACAGCATGCGCTTCAGTCGCTGTACCGCAATGACTACAGAACTTATGGTTACGACGCCATTCTAAAAGTTGTACTGCGCGGCTGGCCTGTTCGAATTGCTGGGTATTCCAGAACTGTAACAGCTGACGGATGGGAACCAGTTGCAAGCCTGCAGGAATCGGCTCATCGGGAAGAAGATCACGGGCAATCACCTGATCACCCGTGTGGAGTAGCAAATCACTTGCTAAGGCTTCAACCCGTGGAAGTTGAAAGTGTTGATCGACCAGCAGTTGCTGTTGTTGAAAAATATAAGCAAGTGATAATTTGGACATTAGGCAACTATTTTGAGTTTCTCACTACTGTCCAATGCTACCTGAAACATCGCCTGTAATACAGGCTGTTTGTTCTTTAAGTTATCAATCATCATGTCGGCACTGGCCAGGGTGTCTAAAGCACGATGAATTTCTTCCGGACTTAATGCAATCGACAGATCAATACGGTTCTTGATGAATTCTGCAGTGGTGGTGAATGCAGTACGAACATGTTCTGCATTCAGGAACAGCATCGCGCCGCCAATCTCGCAAAACTGTACAGGAACAGGTTCGAGGGCAGTCAAGTCATGATCTTGCAGGTAATTGCTGAGAATCTGGCTAGAAAGCTCGATCAGGGCCTTGGTTTCTGTGAGTAAAGCAGCGTGTGCTTCATCCAGACGGTCCAGAGAAATATTCATGTTGTTGACGCGCAGCTGCAAGCGGCTCGAAGTGTGATGACGTTCCAGTACGCCAATCGAGTTCATGGCAGACAGAATGACATTCATCAACTGCTGGGCAAAGCTGGCATCCTGCATAATCTCGGGCTGGCTCAGTGAAGCAGCCTGACGGGTCAGGTCATGATAGGCTTCATTCAGGTTCAACACCTTGAAGATATTGGCCAAACTATTCAGTTGAGCCTGTAATTCCTGAGTCTTTTCAGGCGTCATATTCTGATAGTTGAACTCGATGTCATTACGAATCTGTGCCATTTCCGTGGTCACCAACTCGCTGATGGTATGCATGGTTTCAAAGTCAGGACCATACAGGTGGCGACTGAAGACCTGTAATTGCATATCGGTCAGTAGGTCATCGCCAACATTGAGCTGGCTACGGATAGATTGCGCAGTTTCATCTTCCTGACTGATACATAGGCTGAGCACATTGGCCAGATCAGCCAGCGAAGCCTTGAAGCTGTCTGCCGAGCTAAAATACTGTGCCATGTTGCGCTCAATGCTCACCAAGGTGCGTAGACGTGGCTCATTAATCAGCAGGTGCTCAATATTGTTTAACGCGACATATACCAGATTCCAGTACTGCTTGCTGTCATGTTGTTCTGCAAGTCCGGCCAGATAAGCCCCCACCAGTTTGATGGCTTGCAAATCCAGTTCACTTTCTTCCTGATTGATCAGCTTGTTGAGTGACAGCTTATACAGACGGTGTACATATTGGGATTTTTCCAGACTTGGTGCCTGTGGCAGCGCAAAATCAGGAGTGACGCAATCTAATAGCGATTCTACATGCTGGCCTTCAGTCGTCAGTGGTTTACCCAAAGCCAGTTCCAGACGGTTCAGGGTATCCAGCAAAAACTGTGGAATTTTCACTTCACGCAAACAGATAAATTCGATATAGCGTTTCAGCATGGTGGTGCCTTCACTCAAGGCGATCACTTCTTGAGTATTAACCTGCGCCGGATTCCCCATAATCTTGCGCATTAATTCTGCTGAATATTGAGCGACTTTTGCCAGACTGGACATGTCGATGAGTGCCAGAACCTGGGCGCATTGTTCGAACTGATTTAATGCATCATCAATACCAAAAGGTAAAGTCTGGTCTTCTACCAAGGTGCTTACTGCTGATTCGACTAACTTGATCGAGTTATCAACCTCATTTTTTATTATCAGTAAAGCTGTTGGATCAAAATGTATAGAGGTTTGGTAAGACATGATCTGCACCTTTCCTGGAGTATTATCTATATATGAGCCCCCGCTTTAAACTACGGGGCCTCTTTGTATTTACTATAACTGAAGAACGATAGTTTTAAACCTAAAGTATCCCCGGAAATGTAGATTTTATTTTGCGAAAAGGCAAGCAGTTCCATGTTTTTCTTCGAATTGTTTGACCCAATTCTCATGTTCCTGCAATTCCTGTTCTGACGGAAGAATCACCGGCAATTCAATTTCAACTCTGGCCATCCCTGAACGGCTGTTCTGGTCTTCAGACTGAGACAGGGCATCGATATCAAAAGACACTTGTCCACCGGTCATCGCCAGATAAACATCCGACAGGATTTCCGCATCAAGCAAGGCACCGTGGAAAGTACGGTCGCGTTGTGGAATCTCGTAACGGCGCACTAAGGCATCCAGCGAATTTTTCTGCCCGGGATGTTTGGACTTGGCTAATGCCAGGGTATCGGTGACTTCACAAACCTCGGAGAGCGCTTTAAAACCTGCGCGCTTGAATTCCATATCCAGGAAGTTCATATCGAAAGTCGCGTTATGCGCAATAATTTCTGCGCCGTGTAAATAGTCAAACAGCACTTGAGAAATTTCTTCAAACAGCGGTTTGTCTTGCAGGAATTCATCGGTGATCCCGTGGACATTCACGGAATCGCCGACCGGTGTTTTCGGATTGATATAGATATGAATCGAGCTGCCGGTCAGTTTGCGGTTAATCATTTCCAGCGCGCCGACTTCAATAATCCGGTCACCATCCTGATAATAAAAACCGGTGGTTTCAGTATCCAGAATCAGTTGTCGTGGGCCATGCAGCTGTAGCTTTGCTGGTGTAATGACAATTTGCGGATGTAGCTCAGTCGAGGCAGATGCGTCTGAAGATGAAGCATCTTTATTGCTGTCCGTTGCTAAAACTTCAGTCTGTACAATTTCTTCAACAGTCACTTCGATGATTTCTTCCGGCAGGTCTTCCAGCTCTTCTTCACTCTCAGCCAGATCCAGACCGAAAGGATCGTCTAGCAACCAGTCGGGTTCAGATTTTTTTTTATCTTCAGACATTGAAGGGCTTTGCTTGGATTTTTTCAGGGTTTCATCAGCACCCAGATTGGCCAGCTGATCGGCCATTTCATTGCCCGGATGTCCGGCATGACCTTTGACCCAGTGCCATTCGATGTCACGTCCCTGACAGACTTCATCGAGCTTTTGCCACAGATCCGGATTTTTGACGTCTTTCCAGTTTTTCTTTTTCCAGCCGTGAATCCATTCGGTAATGCCTTGTTTGACATACTTGGAATCGGTATAGATCACCAGTTTGTCTTGCTTGTCACAGAACAGAATCCCTTCAATCGCAGCCGTCAGTTCCATGCGGTTATTGGTAGTATGATCTTCACCGCCATAAATTTTGTGTTCTTGTTGGCCATTAACAATGTACGCACCCCAGCCGCCTAAACCCGGGTTGCCGCGACAGGCGCCATCAACATAAAGTGTGATAGTGTGTGACATAGATTAAATCCGATCAAAATAGAACAAGCTGGAAGGCTTATTGTATAGCGCAAATGCAGTCGATCAATCTATATGTCCGGGATTTTTTAATTTCTTGTAACATTTAACGTGAAATCGCGGTAAATTATTGGCTTGAGTCTTCGACATGCTTCACTACAATGGCATATCTAAAAAATAAATTTATATACGAGTTGTTTGGATTTCTTTATGTATAAACCAACCGCAATTTTGTGGCAGCCGACATTACCTACATTTTTAAAATATTCTGTACTGGGAACTGCGCTTGCTTCTCTAGGACTGACGGGCTGTTCATCTACACAAAGTGCGACCCAAACAGCATCAAGCAAGCAGGTTGGATCACAATATCTGGATGCCAGTAGTCTGGATGGACTCGAAGATTTACTCTCTGCAACGGATATGCGTGCAGTCGAAGGCGACCGTTTACAGATTCTGAAACATGGTGATGTCTGGAAACGCATGACCGTAGGTTTCAAGATGGACTTAAGTGTCTGGAATCCGCGGATTGATGCGCAGCGTGGCTGGTTTATTTCACGTCAGCCTTATCTGGATCGTTTAAGTGCGCGTGCATCACGTTATTTATATTACACAGTAAAAGAAGCAGAACGCCGTGGCATGCCGACCGAGTTGGCACTGTTACCGATTATTGAAAGTTCTTATGACCCGGCAGCGACCAGTAGTGCGGCGGCAGCAGGTTTATGGCAGTTTATTCCAAGTACCGGCCGCATTTATGGTTTAAAGCAGACTTCTTTATACGATGGTCGTCGTGATGTGGTGGAATCGACCCGTGCAGCCTATGAATTTTTAGGCAGTCTGTATAACCAGTTTGGTTCCTGGGAATTGGCGCTCGCTTCTTATAATGCCGGCCCAGGCCGTATCCAGCAGGCAATTAACCGTAACAAAGCTGCAGGTCTGCCCACCGATTATTGGTCCTTGAAACTGCCACAAGAAACCATGAGCTATGTGCCACGTTTTCTGGCAGTTGCACAAATTATTAAAAATCCGGGCAGTTATGGGGTGAGTTTGCCACCGATTGCCAACCGTCCGCATTTCCGTGAAGTACCGGTCGGTGTTGCCAGTTTAAATGAAATTGCAGCCATCACTGGTCTAAGCCGTGCAGAACTGTATCAATTAAACCCGGGTCATCGTGGTGATCATATTGATCCTGCAAGTCCGCGCCGTATTCTGATTCCAGCTGACCTAAGTCCTTCAGTCGATGAGAAGCTGAAAAAATTATCCGGCTCAGGCGGTTTATGGGCGAGTAACACGAGCAGCCTGCCGCGAAATACGACGACAGTGGTGCCCACCAGAGCTGCACCGCCAGAATTAAATACGAAAACGATTACGCCTTCTAAACAGACTCCGCCAGCGGTTGTTAGTAATCAGCCTGTAACGACCGTTGCTAAAACAACGACTCCGGCGAAAGCTGCAAGTACGCCATCTGTCGTCACAGCAGCGGTAAGTACCGCGACAACGGCCAATACTGTAACGAAGACTACGAAAAAGATTTCGACACCTAAAGGCTCATCTGCTTTAGCCAGTTTTGCGGCACAAAGTGATTTGCCAATTCCAAGTGCGCCGCGTATTCCGGTAGCTGTAACACCTGCAGCGCCAGCGAAACAAATTCAGGTCGAACCACCGATTTCTGCAGCTGAGCGTCAACAAGTTCAGCAGGCGGTCATCGCACAGGATATTCAGAAAACTGTAGATGAAATTCTGCAGCCTGTCGCAACACCGGCAGAACAGGCCCAAGTGGTTGAAGAGCTGAAAGCATTGGCGCCGGCTGGCACAGAAATTGTTGATCCTTATGATGGCAAAATCAAGCTGACTGCCATTCAAACCAGCCTGTCTGTGGCTGAGCAGCAAGGTAAAGAACTGACAAAAGGCTTCTCTTATCCAAAAGAAGTTGCTGACAATACCACTGCGAATTCGGTTGAAGCCCAGCTGAATCAGGGCAAAAATTACGTCAAGACTGATTCTGAAGTGGTGGTGGTTGCTCCAAAAGGCAAACGCAGTACCTATAAGGTGTTACCAGGTGATAATCTGGCAATGATTGCGGCTAAAAATGGGGTGAACTGGCGTGATGTGGCGAAATGGAACCAGATTGATCCAAATTCTCCGCTGTATGTGGGTACCACCATTTATCTGTATGATGCCAAACCGGTACAGGAAGCCAGCAAAGCCAAAGAAAAGCCGGAAACTTATGTGGTTCAGGCCAATGACTCTCTGACTAGCGTAGCGAATCAGTTTGGTTTTAGCGTGAAACAACTGGCTGATTTTAATGGACTGAGTACCAATAGCGGTCTGTTTGTTGGGCAAAAGCTGTCACTGAAAGAAACGGTTGCCTCTAAATCTAAAGCTGAAGAGATTAAAAAAGCTGAAACTGCCAAGGTTCAGACCAAATCTTATACGGTGAAACGCGGTGAATATCTGAAACTGATTGCCGATCGTTACGGGCTTTCAAATACCGAACTGGCATCATTAACGTCGGGTCTGACTGCCGGTAGCAGTCTGATGGTGGGACAGAAAATCAATGTACCACTTCAGGAAGTTGAAGGGCTAACGGCATCTAGCCAGAAAACTGAGCAGAAGTTTGAAAATGTCAAAGTCGATCAGACTGCGACTGAAAACTATCAGGTCAAACGCGGTGAAACCCTGTATAGCATTGCCAGTCAAAGCATGCTGAGTGTTTCTGAACTGGCTGTATTGAATGGGTTGTCTGCCAATAGTGGTTTACGTATAGGTCAGACCATCAAGATTCCAGCCGGCAGTCAGATCCCTGAAACCTATACGGTTCAAGCGGGTGATACGCTGACCGGTATTGCCGCAAAATACAATCTGTCAATGGACCAGGTGGCGAGCCTGAATAGCATGTCACGTAATGCCGGCTTGCGTGTGGGACAGCGCCTGAAACTCAGTGGTGAAGTTGCTGAACCGGTACGTGAAGTGGTTGCTGAAACTGCGACGAAGAATACAAAATCGGATTCGCATGTGGTGAAGTCAGGTGAAACCTTAAGTTCTATTGCACGTCAGTATCATTTACAACTGAAATATCTGGCAGATTTAAATGGCCTGAATACCAATAGTACGGTGCGTATTGGTCAGCGTTTAAAAATTGAGGGTGACTTTCCGGTAGATAAAAAAGTTGAAGATGTGAAAGTGGCAACTAAGCCTGTAGCTTCTAAGGCAACTGAATCCTATACCGTTAAATCAGGCGAATCCCTGAATGCAATCGCCAGCCGTTTAGGCATAAGCGTGACCGACTTGGCTCAATTAAATAATCTAAGTCCACGCGCAGGATTAAGGGTCAGTCAAACCATTCAGATTCCAAAACTGGTGACTGATTATAAAGTCAAACGCGGTGATACCTTAATCGGTCTGGCTTCACGCTATGGTATGAACAGCAATGAACTGGCGGAAATGAATGATCTCAAACCGAATACGCAATTGCGTATTGGCGATGTGATTAAAGTACCGAATTAATGAATGGATCATGAGATTCGCTCATTTATTTAAAACTTTCAGGTTTATCTGGCTAGCCCCGCTGCTCGTGAGTAGCAGTTGGGCAGCCCTGATCACCACCCCATATATCGCGCTATATAACCAGCCGAAATATGCCCAGGCCAAATCCCTGCCTTATGCCAATCCGCAAGCAACGAAAGGCGGTACGCTGATTCTAGCAGCTGATGGCAGTTTCGATAATTTAAACAGCATGAATGGCAAGGGCAATGTCACTGAAGGGGGCAACTATATTTTTGACAGTTTGCTGTCCAAGTCACTGGATGAGCCCGGTGTGTACTATCCCTTGCTGGCGGAAAAAGTCAGTTTTGACCCCAAGAAAACCGCCTTTATTATTTTTCATTTAAATCCGAAAGCACGGTTTAGTAATGGCCAGCCGGTAACTGCACAAGATGTCAAATACAGTTTTGAACTGTTTCAGACCCAGTCCAATTTTGGCCTGCAGATGTATTTGGCTGATTTAAACCGGCTGGAAGTCCTGTCACCTTTACAGGTCAAAATGCATTTTAAATCCGGACATAATCCGGAAATGGCGATGATTGTCGCGCAGATGCCCATTTATTCTAAACAGGAATGGCAAAAGCGTAATTTTAAAGAATTGACGTTGAAACCGATGCTGGGTTCAGGGCCTTATGTCATTGAACACATAGATGCTGGACGTAGTATTAGCTATAAACGCAATCCCCGATATTGGGGCAAAGACTTGATGGTCAACCGCGGGCGTTATAATTTTGACCGGATCAAGTATCGTTATTATCGTAGCCCTGAAATCAAGTTCGAAGCTTTCAAGTCGGGCCAATTTACCTTGCATGAGGAAAAACAGGTCAACCGTTGGGTGAAAGACTACCAATTTCCTGCCGTTCGGCAAGGACAGGTGCAGCGTTACCGCTTTCAGCATCACAACCCGATTCCGACCCAGAGTCTGATATTCAATACCCGCCGTCAGCCTTTTGCCGATATCCGTTTCCGGCAAGCCTTGAGTTTTGCCTATGACTTTGAATGGCTGAATAAAGCCATGTTCTATGGTGAATATCAGCGCCTGAACAGCTTTTTTTCCAATAGCGAGCTGGCATCTCATGGACGGCCAAGTGTTCAAGAACTGCACATTTTAAAACCCCATTTAAAGCAGCTTGATCAGGTTCAACGTCAGGCGGTACTTAAGGACTGGAAATATCCTCAGTCAGATGCCTCCGGTTTTAACCGGAACAATCTGTTAAAGGCCCGTCAATTGCTATTAAAGGCAGGCTATCGTTATCAACAGGGGAAGTTGGTCAATGCTGCGGGTCAACCGGTACAGATTGAGTTCCTGTTGCATCAGGCAGAACAGCAGCGTGATCTGATGCCATATCTACGTCATTTAAAACGCTTGGGCATTCAGGCCAGCATTCGTATGGTAGAAACCGCGCAATATTATGAACGGCTGCGGAATTATCAGTTTGATATGATTGTTGATACCATGCCGCAATCCCTGACACCGGGGCAGGAGCAGAAACAGTTCTGGGGCAGTCAGGCCGCAGCGCAGTCAGGTAATTATAATTATGCCGGTATTCGAAATCCGGCCATTGATGGAGTCATTCAGCAGGTGACTCAAGCTCAAAACCGTGAACAGCTGGTGAATAGTACCCGAGCATTAGACCGTTTACTGCGAGCAGGCTATTATCATATTCTGACTTATGGTACGGGCGAATACTGGTATGCTTACTGGAATATGTATCAGCAGCCGCAACGAAAACCTAAACTCTCCGCCGGGATTGATTACTGGTGGGTCGATGCAGAAAAGGCCAGACATGTGGCTGATTATTTCAAACAGCATTAAGCTCCAAGCCTATCAGGGAGTGCCATGAGCACTTATATTCTCAAACGTCTGTTGCTGATGATTCCAACCTTGCTGATCATTTTGCTGATCAATTTCATGGTGATCCAGCTGGCACCCGGTGGTCCGGTGGAGCAGGCGATTTATCAGGCGCAACAGGTCAATGGTTTGGCGCATACCGGATTGCAGTATCAGGGAAAGCAAGGCCTCACACCGGAGATGCTTGAGCAGATTAATATCCAGTACGGCTTTGACCAGCCGCTGCATATTCGATTTTGGGAAATGCTAACGCGTTATGCGCAGTTTGATCTGGGGCAGAGTTTTTTCAAAGACAAACCTGTGACTGAACTCATCTGGGAAAAATTGCCAGTATCGCTTTCTTTAGGCCTGTGGAGTACCTTGCTGATTTATCTGGTCTCCATTCCTTTAGGGATTAGAAAAGCCCGAAAACATGGCAGTCTGTTTGATCAGACTACCTCTCTAGTGTTGGCAGTAGGCTATGCCATTCCAGCCTTTATTTTTGCCATTTTACTCATCGTATTTTTTGCTGGTGGGTCTTATCTGCACTGGTTTCCCTTGCAGGGAATTCGCTCTGAAAATTTTGCTGAACTCTCATTCTTTGCGAAAATTCAGGATTATTTCTGGCATATGGCCTTGCCGCTGTTGGCCATGGTGCTTGGCGGATTTGCCAGTTTGACCTATCTGGTCAAATTTTCCTTTGTAGAAGAGCTGACTAAGCAATATGTCTTGGCTGCGCGGGCCAAAGGTTTAACTGAACATGCAGTGCTGTATCGGCATGTATTCCGGAATGCCATTTTAGTGCTTATCGCAGGTTTGCCTGAAGTTCTGATCGGGGTGTTTTTTGTGGGAAACCTGTTTATCGAGATTATCTTTAATCTGGATGGCTTGGGTGTTTTAGGCTTTGAGGCGATTATTCAGCGTGACTATCCGGTGATTTTTGGTACTTTGTTTATTTTTACTTTGCTCGGCCTGATACTGCGTTTACTCAGTGATTTGCTCTATCAACTGATTGATCCAAGGATTCATTTCAGTTCACGTCGAGGATCACAATAATGTCTTCCTTGATGCAAGCACGCTGGCAACGTTTTAAGCAGCATAAGCTGGGCTTTGGCTGCTTTATTATTTTCAGTGCTATTTTCATCATTTCCTTGGGTGCAGAACTGATTGCTAACGATAAGCCCTTGTTGGTGAAATATGATCATGCTTTTTATCTGCCCATCCTGAAATCCTATCCAGAAACCACGTTTGGTGGGGTATTTGAGACAGAAGCAGAATATAAAGATCCCGCTGTACAGCAACTGATTGCAGAAAAGGGCTGGGCGATCTGGCCCATCATTCCGTTTTCCTCTCAAACGCCAAATTTTGAACTGGCTGTACCAGTGCCTTCGCCACCGAGTGCGCAAAACTGGCTGGGAACAGATGATCAGGGCCGTGATGTTCTGGCACGGATTCTATATGGCTTAAGGATTTCATTACTGTTTGGTTTTGCTCTGACTCTATTGTCTGCAGCGTTGGGAATTTTAGTAGGGGCAATTCAGGGTTATTATGGCGGATGGATTGACCTGATCGGGCAACGCATACTCGAAGTCTGGAGTGGTTTACCGATGCTGTTTATGGTGATGGTACTGGTCAGTCTGTTTACTCCGAGTATTTACTGGCTATTTCTGATCATGCTGTTATTTGGCTGGACCACACTGGTGAGTATGGTGCGCGCTGAGTTCTTGCGCGCCAGAAATCTGGAATATGTCTGGGCAGCAAGAAGTATCGGGGCCGGGGATGGACGGATCATGTTCAAACATATTCTTCCCAATGTGATAGGTTCTAGCCTGTCACAGTTACCTTTTATGCTAACCGCCAATATTACTGCACTGACAGCGCTGGATTTTTTAGGGTATGGTCTGCCACCCGATTCGGCATCCCTCGGGGAACTCTTGCTTCAGGCCAAAAACAACTTAAATGCGCCGTGGCTGGCATTGTCGGGATTCTTTAGTTTGGCGATTGTACTGAGTTTGCTGATCTATATGGGAGAAGCGGTACGGGATGCTTTTGATCCAAGAAACTAAATCACAAAAATCTTTAACCATAAGAAAATAAGCAGATAAAAATTGTGTAAATTTGACAAGACTGATTGTCAATTGTTCTGGCTTACGTTATAAACGAGTACAAAATAAAAGTAACGTATCAGGACAGATCATGACTCAATTGGCCGATTCCATTCAAATTCGCAATATCACTTTTAAAAACCGCATCATTAAAGGTGCCATGAGTGAAGCACTGGCCAATGATGCCGGCCAGCCCAATCAGGCACATTTCAAGTTGTATGAAGCATGGGCCGAAGGTGGCTTGGGTTGTGCTATTACGGGTAATGTCATGGTGGATTATCGTGCCAAGAATGAACCGGGCGTCGTAGTGGTAGAAACAGAACGCGATCTGGCGCAGCTTAAAGTCTGGGCCGACGTAGGCAAACAGCATGGCATGGTACAATTGGTCCAGTTGTCGCATCCGGGCCGCCAGTGTCCCAAAGGTCTGAATAAAGAAACGGTTGCACCTTCGGCAGTATCCTTTAGTCCGGCTTTGGCCATGAGCTTTGGAACCCCACGGGAACTGCGCGAAGATGAAATCCTGGATATTATTCAGCGCTTTGCCACTTCGGCTGCCATCTGTGAAAAAGCAGGATTTGAGGGGGTGCAGTTGCATGGGGCACATGGTTATCTGATTAGCCAGTTTCTGTCACCGCTAACCAATAAGCGTCAGGATCAATGGGGTGGTAGTATTGAGAATCGTACCCGTTTTCTGCTGGAAACCTATCAGGCTGTCCGTGCTGCAAGCTCAGAAAATTTCATTATTTCAGTCAAATTGAATTCTGCTGACTTTCAGCGCGGTGGTATAAGTGAAGAAGATGTGATCTATGTCTTTAAGGCGATGGATGCAGCCGGGATTGATATCATTGAAGTATCCGGCGGTAGTTATGAAGCGCCTGCCATGGCTGGTGTAAAAGAAGACAAACGCAAAGCTTCAACCATTGCCCGTGAAGCCTATTTCCTCGATTTTGCCGAAAAAATCCGTCAGGAAGTGAAGTGCCATATCATGGTCACTGGTGGATTCCGAACTGTTGAAGGCATGAATGCCGCGCTTGACAGTGGTGCTTGTGATTTTGTCGGGATTGCACGTCCCTTTGCGGTAGAACCTGACTTGGGCAATCGTCTGGTTGCAGGGCATGATGTACGTTATGCGGTTGAGAAAATTAAAACCGGTATTCCAATGGTCGACAAAATGGCGATTATGGAAATCATCTGGTATGCCGCGCAGTTTAAAGAAATTGCCAAAGGCAAGCAGCCTAATCCAAAGCTGTCACCACTAAAGGTCTTTTTGCAGTATCTGAAAGGCAATGTCAAAGCGGTGATCAAGGGACAATTAAACTCGCGAAAATCGGCTTAATCTTTATTAAAAAACCGGACACTGCAAATGTCCGGTTTTTTAATTTCTGGCACTTAGGGGTGCTTTAGGAATAATGCATCGCCTGGGTCTGAAAAGGAAATAATAACTGGCTTAACTGACGAGTCGCCCATAAACCAATTTCAGTATGATGCATATGCGGTGCAGTATAAGGAATCAGTAAATCAATTTTCTGTTCAGCACCTTCACAGCGTATGAAACGGCTTTTTAACTGATTTAAGCGCTGCTGGTCCATGCGGCTCATTGCAGGTTCAATTTTTGCCTGTGAAGGAGTTGCACTACGTGACGATAGGCGAGTTGCCAAGCCTGCCCCCTGAATCCAGTCTCTAATAATCTGTTTTTCGGTCGCATTAAAGACCCCAAACATTTTACCTTCCGGATGATCTATCATTTTCCAGAAACGGCTTTGTTCCACTGGTGCATCTTTTACGATCCAGCCTTTTTCAATCATGACCTGCAAAAACTCGGCAATCTGGGCAGGATCGGATAACCAGTCATTGATGGTCTTGCCACTAAACTGGCATTTCTGATTATGAATATATTGACCAATCAGCGCTTTATTCTGGAACACTTTTAAAGCCATCTGTTCAATGTCCAGTTCCTTAATAATCTGAGAAGAACTTTTGCCGATGTCATTCAGGACATAGCCTTTTTTAATCAGCTCCAGATAAGTTTCCGGGTTTTCTGCATGATTAAAATGCTGGATAAATGCTTGCAGGGATTTCTGCGCATGACCATTGTGAGCATTATCAATAGTAATGTGCACATTGAAATAATGTGGATCGATACCCAGTTCAGCCAGTTCATAATTGGTGATTAACAGATGCAGCGGTAACTGTTCATAGCCGAGATTAAAGCCAATGACCAAAGGTAGGTATTTGGCCGGGGCATAAGCCAGTGCGAGCTGTACGGCAGCCTGTTCGTAGTAACTGTCATCCAAATGCTCGGCATAACTGTTCAGCTCATAATGACTCAACAGGTCCTGATACATGGTGACATGATTGGCACGCGGATGCCCTAAACCAAGCTCTTCGAGATAGATGTAAATCAAATCTTTCAACTCGGGCTGATTACAGTTTGGCACGGTTGAATACAACCAAGCACCATCGACCAGTTTAACCGGTGCAACTTTCGCCAGGAATTCGAAAGCATGAGAAACCGTCGGAAAATATTCCCGGGGCTGTTGCTGTTTCCGGCGATTGACATAGGTCTGGAAAGTGGCACAGATTTGATGATGTTGTTCTAAAAGATGCTGTTCAACCTGTGGGGGCTGATCTAACCATCCGAGAGTATCAATATTTAAATTTTTAATCAGATCGCTCAAATAAGATTCAGCTTTTTCAGTTTTGGTATATGTCGAAATTTCAGTATCTTGAAAAAAGTCGACCCAATCCTTAAAGCTTTTAATTTGATAATTATGATTTTTATTTGGCGATAAAGGTAAACTTAGCTCTGTGCTGACGAACATAATCTGATCCTTGCAGATTTCTCTTGATTTACCTTAACGTGCCCTCTAAAAGCAGGGTGTTGAATTTTTGTTCTAATTTATTGGTGTATTGCTTTAAATGAAAATGAACGGATATTTCTATGCATAGAAATGTTAAAACAATACAAATTGTAAAATTAAGAATGGGATGGCAGCCCCCAGAAAGAGAGCTAGATTTGAACGAATGATAAAAACAAGGTTTAAAGTTTTCAGAAATAAAATTTGCAAGATAAAAAAAAGCCCGAGTCGCAATGCTCGGGCTTTTTGTTGAGATGTTACCATCTCGAATATGGCGTCCCTACGGGGATTCGAACCCCGGTTACCGCCGTGAAAGGGCGATGTCCTAGGCCTCTAGACGATAGGGACAGTACAGAAGATAAATTTTAAAACCGCTACTTTTAGCTTGAAGTAATGGCGTCCCTACGGGGATTCGAACCCCGGTTACCGCCGTGAAAGGGCGATGTCCTAGGCCTCTAGACGATAGGGACTTAATAAAATGTACTTCTGAAAATTGGCGTCCCTACGGGGATTCGAACCCCGGTTACCGCCGTGAAAGGGCGATGTCCTAGGCCTCTAGACGATAGGGACGTTTCAGAGGTGGGCGTATAATAGGGTGAAAACAGGGGGGTGTCAAACGCATTTCCATAAAAAAAATGATTTTCTGGGTTGAGTGCATAAATTTAAAACAATCTAGGGTGTGTTGACACTTTTAGCTTAAAAAAATAGCGAAGTAGTAAAATCAAATCGCCAAACCCAATTTTACTATTCGCTATGCCTCGTACCATGCTGACAGATCAACACTGGCAAAA
>NZ_JAFCUI010000020.1:12907-15573 GCF_049896445.1 Acinetobacter sp. TWP2-2-3 | reverse complement strand
CCCCTACTTCCACAACATAGGATTGTAAATAAAGTGTAGTGGCTTGCAAAGCAAGTGGATAAGCTTAAAATTTTAAGTACAAATCAATCCATCACTTGGCATAACTCAAATCTTTGTGCAAACAAAGTTACACGTTACTTATAACTACCATGTACTGACAGTATGTTCACCTCAATTACTAAAAATAAAGAAATGAGCAAGCATCAGCTCAACTACATTTCTATTTTTAATTCAGTTCGGCTTTGTTGTATAAAGAGCTGAAAGATAGACTTTGAAAATTATAAAAATCGGAAATTTATGATATAAAAAATGTGCTCGACGATGTCGAAAAGCCGACTTGGAAACAAGTCGGCTTTTTTAAACAACTTTGTAATATTCTCTAAATGATAATGGTTTAAAAAGTAGGTATTTATTGATTTTTACTATTTTATCAAAGACTCTATTTCGAAAACTATCCCTCAATTTTTGTGGGTTAGAGCTTACAAAGATATCGGCTTTTTTTGGTTATTTGGAATAGGACTAATTTGCCTAACAGATTGGTATATATCACAATTTTATTATTTATATAATTTATATAAAATAAGCAAAAAAAATTTCACTACAAGGAAATCATGAGAAAAAAGATCACCTATCTAGCTGGGGCTATGACCATAGTTTTACTAATAGCGGTGATTAAACATGAAAATGAAGTAAAGGGGGATGAACAATTTAGATATTTAGATTCCATAGCATCTAAGCAACCTTAGTAAAATTGCACTTATATTTAGAAATACTAGATCATATAAAAACCATTATTTAACATAAAATCTCTTATTCGAAATTTATCGCATCGCATGTAATTCCAAAGTAAATAGTATTATATTTCAAAAATTTATACTATAAGAAATAGGGGCGTAAACCCGAAAAGCTGATGCGGATCAATGCCCAATTGGAAAACTTTGTCGAGTATGACTAGGACGATACCAATTTAAATAAGGCAGAATTCCAGAAACATACCTCACAATACAAATATCTGTACAACAACGTCCGTGTGGTCCAGCCTAAAGACAAAGTATCGATCCTCAATGATGTCAATTTCCAACTGGAACTGATCCACCGCGATACCGTGAATGTCGGTTATATCCTGAATTTACTGCAATCGGTGGTCAATCATAAAGATCCAGAAAAGAAACAACAGTATCGTTCCCAAGTGCAAGATATCATCTCGACCAACCACAACTTGTATGACAAACAAGAGCTGATTCAAAAGTTTCTGGATGAAAACATTCCACGCATGGCCGATGGTCAAAGCGTTGAACAAGCCTTTGTTCAGTTTTGGGATGTGGAGAAAGAAAAGGCACTGAATGAGCTGTGTCAAAAAGAAGCCATCAAACCTGAAGTCTTCAAAACGGTGCTCAGCCAATATGAATACACCCAGCGTCTACCTAGCCGGGAAGATGTCAAAGACTTACCGATTGCTCGCCCTAAGATCTCAAAACGTAAGACCATGATGAATACCCTGGTTCTCAAAACTCGAAACTTTATTGAAAAGTTCTATCGAGGCTTATAAGTCCCTGAAACAAAAAATGCCTGAACTTCAGGCATTTTTTACGTCATCACTAACAGCTTAAAACAATCAAAAAAACTAGAGTCTTAGTCTTTTGAATACGACTTAATTTTTTCGAAAATAGGGTAAAAGTCTACACCCTCATCTTTCATGCTAGAAAGCAAATAAACCAGAACAGCAATATGAGTAGGTACTTTTCCGATCTTTTTATAGTTAGTTATGGAATTTGGGTTCATGTCCAATAATGTTGCAAATTCCTTAATTGAAAGACCTGCTTTCCCCATAAGTCTTTGAAATTCTTCGTACGGCATCGTGATAAATACAATCTGTTTGGATTAGAAGTATAACACAGACCATAAAATTACAAAAATCACATAAATTATGTGACAAACACATTTTTTATGTGTTATAAATAGCTTATCAATTAATCTATTTATCATCTCTATAGGAGAAACATACTATGTACTCATACCCGGATTCAAACACTGAAAAGAAAATTGCTCTCATGATTATCAATGACTTTTTCATTCAAAAAGCCCATGAACTGTGGATTTTTTTACAACTCGATCAGTGCTTTAACGATTATGAAGCCACACTGATTTGGACTAGACGTTATTTAGAGAAGCATCCTGAGTGTGAGTACAGCGATATTCAAAAAGCTTTCCGTTCTTGTTTCCCTGAAAATTTCTTCAGCTTTGACTATTAATTGATGAATCGTCTTTCCTCTTTTGTAGCAGTTGAAATTAGAGTAAACGCTATAAAAGAGGAAAAATTGGCAGTGTTGTAAATAGCTTTTCAGCTAAAGGTTCAATAGATGAATCACTTCCATAGTCGGCATCATCTTTGGGGCGAAATCATTCTTTGGGCTGTGCGCTGGTATTGTAAGTATGGCAGTATAGAAAGAGTTTTACATCACATCACTCTCTTCAGGATTACACAAGTTTATAAGTTGCGTAAGTTATGTAACTTTATAATTTAATATTCCTGGCAGATTAATCCCAGGCAGTTCTTCTCATTAGATGGATCCTTAGTTTTCAGCACTGCACTTCCATATATGGACAAATCCCTGACAAGCATGACCGGGAGAGGTTTCCATCTCATCACTCTCTTCAGGATTACA
>NZ_JAFCUI010000020.1:0-12899 GCF_049896445.1 Acinetobacter sp. TWP2-2-3 | reverse complement strand
CGGGCAGTTCTTCTCATTAGATGGATCCTTAGTTTTCAGCACTGCACTTCCATATATGGACAAATCCCTGACAAGCATGACCGGGAGAGGTTTCCATCTCATCACTCTCTTCAGGATTACATAAGTTCATAAGTTGCGTAAGTTATGTAACTTTATAATTTAATATTCCTGGCAGATTAATCCCGGGCAGCTCTTCTCATTAGATGGATCCTTAGTTTTCAGCACTGCGCTTCCATATATGGACAAATCCCTGACAAGCATGACCGGGAGAGGTTTCCATCTCATCACTCTCTTCAGGATTACATAAGTTCATAAGTTGCGTAAGTTATGTAACTTTATAATTTAATATTCCTTATAGATCAGCTGCTAACCGTTCATGTAATAGCCTTCCAATTAAAATGGACACTTCTCAATAAAGACCAAATTATAGAATTAGGGTTACCAAGACAGACTAAATTTTTTTCTATAGGTTAGTAGTGTTCAAAATAAGAATTTCTATTATTCAGGTTATGATAACTTTTCTGATTTATATTTTTCTTTATAGCCCACTTTTAACAAATCAGGATAATACTTTTTTACCTTTTCAGGGTCGAGAAGTTCAAGTGAAATCCTTTCTTTAAACGCTTCGATCTCTTCACCTACATTGGCATATTTTCCCCCGAATTCGGGATATTTGATAAGGTCACACAATTTTTGAGCGAAAAATATAGATTGTTTTGGTGTCAACTGATATGTCGGTTCCAGTACCTTATCACTAACAATTAAGGAAGCTTTTTGATTAAAAGAAAATTCGATATGTGTAATTGTTCTTCCTTCTTTTTTCTGCTCATAACTTACGTCGATATCAGTAAGTTTATTAATTTGATCTATGGCAACCGTCAATACACGCTTTTTAAAATCGCCCATGGTTTTATATTCATTTTCAAGTAAACCTAACTTATCACGCAATTCAACCATACTAATATATAGCTTGCCTTTGCTACGCCATCTAATCAAAAGTTCATACAGCCGTATAGCGTATACGCTAGATAATTGAGAAATTTGCTTTAATTCATAACGGGTAAATTTTTCTTCAAGTTTTACAAAAAGCTGTAAAATATCAGGAGCAAAAATTAGTTGAGCGCATGCAGCTTCTTTAACATAGCCAACTTTTGATACCCAACGGCTTTTGTAGACCGCTGGCTTACCTGTAACAGGATCTATGGCCTTATAGGTGAGTCTACGTTCAAACAAGTTATCACACGCTCCCTGAAGAGCCTCATAGGCCGCTTGACGACCCAAATTAAAGTGCTTCATGTATTCAGATGCATGTATTGTTAGCAAGGTATCCGATGTAAGCTCTTTTTCAATTTCCCTAGCTGCAATAATCGCAACTAAAATTAAGCGTTGTTCAGACAAAGTCAACGCATAAGATGCTTCAATCAAGTTATTATCTTTATAAATTAGATTTGCCATATTGTGATTAGAGAAACAAATATCATTAATGGACATTAACACTTAATGACCATTAATGGAAGATCTATTTATGCCAGGAAAACGTCCATTTATATCAGGAAAACGTCCATTTAAATAAAGGAAAATGTCCACTTATTGTCAGGAAAACGTCCATTTAAATAAAGGAAAATGTCCACTTATTGTCAGGAAAACGTCCATATAAATCCTCTGAGAATTAGACTACATAAGGCATACAAAGGTCCTATAAATATAAATTTAAAAATATATATAAAATTAAAAAAGAGCATTACTTGTGGATAACTTTATTTTTTAACTTTATTTTTCACAATAGTTGATTCAGGAGATTGAAACTTGTACATTGTTTTTAACAAAATTACGTAACTTACATAACTTATGATTATTTTAGTAGGTGGTGAAAAAGGCGGAGCTGGTAAAAGCTGCCTTGCCCAAAACTTAGCGGTTTATTTACAAAAAAAGAATAGAGATGTTCTTCTTCTAGATGCAGATCCTCAAGGTACAACTACTGACTGGATTAAAGAGCGTGATGAGAATGAGGATTTAAAGAATATTCCATCTGTACAAGCTTCAGGCAATATTCGTCAAGTTTTAAAAGATTTATCAAAAAGATATGAAGATATTATCATTGATGCTGGTGGGCAAGATTCGGAAGCATTGCGTTCTGCTATGACTATAGCAACACATATGCTATTGCCTTTTAGGCCTAAACGTAGAGATCTAAAGACTTTGGATCATATGGAGCAAGTATTAAAACTGGCGCGAGCAGTGAATCCAGATTTGAATGCAAGAGCAATCATTACACAATGCCCAACATTACCGTCACAAGTACAGCGAATTCTAGATGCTAAAGAAGCCTGTATATCGTTCGGAATAAAAGCCTTAGACCAAATTACGACAAATCGAAATGTTTATGATGATGCAGATGAAAATGGCCTATCTGTTTTTGAAGTAACAAGTGATTTTAAAGCAAAAGCAGAAATTGAAGGGATAGCTCAAGAGTTTTTAGGAGTATAACTATGGCAGGTCTTAGCGGTTTAAAAAAGAAAACTGACGAGCTTTCAGATCAGGATAAACTGGTTGAAAATTTCATATCTGGAGCTGATAAAAGAGTTAAGGATCTAGAAGTTTCACAAAAGAAATTCGTTCGTTGTACCTTTTCTTTAAACCAAGAATTAAGTGAATTAATTGATGAGCTAATTATCAAAAGTAATAACGCTCGTGTTAACAGATCTAGTATTGTAAGAATAGCTTTAGAGTCACTGGCAGAGCAGAATTTAGAAGATTTTAAGCAGCTGATTGATAAAAGTTTTAAATAAAATAGGGGGGGATAAAGTGGAAAGTGGTCTATTCAGTTAAATCCGTGGGTAATCCTCCCATAAATAAATAACCGAAGTTAAAAGTAGAGGTTAAGCAGCCATTAAAGATAACTTTCCTTTGTTAGCTTGGTGTGGTCTTTCATGATTGTAATGCCACAGCCAATCAGTTACGTAATCCTAAACTTCTTCCAATGTATCAAACAAATGCTTGCTCAGCCAACTATAGTTGATTATAAAATTGAGTAGCACAGTAAAATCCTTATGAAATGGTATCTTACGAAAATATTTGGGTGCTATACCTTTTAGAATTCAGCTATATAACGTATGGTCCGATTATAGCGTTCAATATACGCATTCTGCTGTGGTTTACCCGGTTGAATATATTCAATACGAATACCGTGCTCAGTAGCCCAGCGCACAAATTCGTGACTGATAAATTCGGGACCATTATCGCATCGGATCACTAATGGTTTTCTCTCTACTCCAGCAATTGATTCAACGTACGAATAATCCTGATTGTGGGCAATGAGAACCCTGACTCAATGGCTAGGCCTTGGCGGCGGTAATCATCAATCACATTCAATAATCGAAACTTGCGACCATCGGAAAGCTGATCATGTATAAAATCTAATGACCAAACCTGATTTTCTCGGATTGGTTCTTTCAATGGTTCAGGTGCATGCCGTTTTAGTCTTCTTCTCAGTTTAATACGCAGATTCAGTGCCAACTCACAGTAAATGCGGTAAGCTAAAGCCAGAGTGGTGAGCGATCATTCCCTAGCTTACCATCAATTAAGCGAATCCATTTGGATACAAGATTTGTATTCAATCCATGTTGCAAAGCGACCGAAGCAATTGAAACGTCCGGGGCCTTACAAGCCTGAACGATCTGCTGTTTAAATTCAGCACTGTATGTTCTTCGTTTTTTCGCAAGAGATTCGATGGATGTCTGATTATTTGTAGTGATAAATTTAAGTCCCTACTTGTTTTTAAGTGGGGACTTAAATTAAGGCTTATAGGATGAATTCATAAGGTGTGTTCAGCGGACTTCTTACAAAAGAAATAACGAAAAAATAGTTAAATTAACTTTTCAGTATTAATTTGACTAATTTTAATTGCTATTGAATAAAATTCGATTTAAATACAATTTTTTAGTGATTAAGTCTAACCCAGATATTTCTTTTTTTAAATCACATTTAAAAGTAATAATTTTTTCCCCGTGGTCTACAGTGTAGCTAAAAATTAAACCATTATGTACTTTATAGTATTTATTACCGATATACTTGTATCCAAAAAAATGAAATGAAAGAACGGAGTCACAAAATATTTCTAACATCTTAGAATTATTTATATTAATAAAAGAGACAGTAAAGCTATCCGATGAATTGTGAACCAATTTATGAAGAATATTAAGAAGAAATGTATTGTATAGTTGCGAAGATTTCACTATATTTAAAGCACACGAAAAACACGTAAAAAACGAGTTATCCTTTCATGTCTTTAAATAAGAGTGACTTTCTCCCGCTAGCCTTAATTCTAGCTAACCAACTAGTCTGTTATAAAACTAGGGGGCTATTGATTTTATAACTCAATAAAGATGAAAAATCTAGTTTTTTTTAGAAAATTATTCATTCTTCCTGAATTCTATTTAAGAGTATTAGAAACCAAAATCAAGGCTATCATTTGTATGGTTTAGACTCTTAGAATTTTTGTCTAATGTTGTAGATTTCTCTTTATTGATGAGGTCTGTTTGATCTTCTATAGTTGGTGATGTTGGAGGAGAATTAGGAATAACAGTCTTGTACTCATTTATTTGGTGCACAATATTGTGATCTATCTTGTCGGTCGCTGAGCTTTCAACTTGACGATCTATTACTAATGGGTGGTCAAATTCGATTCTTATATTTGTTGCACGTGCAATTTCTTGCACCTGTCTTTTAAAGTCATCTGTACCGGACACCCATACAACCCCAAATTTATCTCTAGCCAATAACAAGGCATCGTGAATATGGTCACGCTTTTGGCTGACTACGGTAATATCTAAAGTATTTTTGCTTTCAAAAAAAGCGACTTTCTCTTGATCGATATAAAATGTTTCTCCAAATTTGTATTCGATACGATATTTTTTAATAGGGTAGGCTGACTGTAAAATTTGATCAGAATCTTTCAAGGTTTCTTTTGGCCTTGTGAAGATATTATTCCGCTCTAATTCCTGTTGTTTGCGCAGTTTAACTTTTCGACTGTATTCATAAAACTCAAACATCTGTAAGTAATCAAGTTCAGATAAAGATTCTGTCTGTTGATATGATTCGTTCACTTTATTTTTAGGTATAAGTGCGAGGTCTCTTAAATGTTGCGAAGCATCGTTAGTTGTAACAAGGCTATGGCAATTTTCGTTGATCATATGCTGATGCTCTAAAGAAAAATATAATTGCCAGGTTTGCTCGATGTCATTTGAGTTGAAATATTGTTTATTTAATTTTGAGGCTTGTGTATAGATCAGGTTATGCAGCCTTTGTATCAAGATACTCTGATCTTCTTGATTAAGCTGAGGCAATTGATGCTTTTGAATACCTGCTGCTAAATTAGATTTGAGCTGGCTCATATTGATGCCACAACAATTCAGTAGTAAACCAGTTTTGATCAGCGCTGTACTTTGGCATTCGCCTGTTGTCTTAAAATGTTGATAGAGTTGTCGAAATCCAGCTTCGAGTTGCTCCGAGGATAATTTTGATAGAGCGGGGAGAGTTCTACTTTTGTTTGTATCTTGAATTTCGTTTGATCTATGTTGGGAAAGCATTTCGAATAAGTTTTTAAAATCTGATGATCCTCGAACTGATACTTGATGCTCAGGATGTAAATTCTTTATACATTGCTCTAACCGGGTGATTGAATAATTACTAAAGATAAGAATCCCATATCTATTCTGAATGCCAATGGGCTCTTTAGGATCATTCGAATCAAACAAAATTTTAGCAGTCTTGATTTCTGGATTTTCTTGATAAATAAAATTTTTAGACTGACGTTGATCGAATAGAAATTGTTGTTGTATCAATAGGGGATTGGTGGGTGAGATAAATCTTAAAAAATCAGCATAAGAGGTAATTTGGGTTGAATCAAAGTTTCTAGACAAAAAATTTTGATCAAATAGCTTTTCAGAAGTCTGTTGGCTTAAATTTTGATTTTGGATAAGAAACACGTTCCTGATTTTGGCTCTGGTTGTCAGTTGTTCTGTATGATGTTGATAATGTAATAGAGTATAAATCGTATCAGAAGCCTGTTCTGGAAATTTTTTCTGAAGTTGTTTTAAAAAAGAAGATTTATTGTATTTATAAATTTCATTCTCGAAATTGATATCCTGGTACTTGGATCGACGATTCTGACTATAAACATCTTTAGTTGATTTCATCTTGAGATAAGCGTCATGAAGCTCCTTAACCAAAAAGTCTTTATTCTGGAATAAATGATAAGCAGAGATCTTTGAGGATTCATGTGGAGTGTGCTGAGCTGTCGTATTCAATTTGGGCTGATAGATTTTGATCTGATCAGCGTGATGAGGTGTAAACTCCCCCCAACGGTTTTCCAAATTCTTTAAAGTGACTTGTTTATTGCAAAATAACGATGCCTTAAATGTTAGTGACTCCTGATCATGGGGCCTTATCGTAAAAATACTACCGCTACGCTTACGTTCATACGAAATTCCTGAAGATGCTAATTGTTGATGCCAGTCTTGCCAACTAGTTGCCTCTTTTAGAATGGGCTGAATGATTGTTTCAAGCTCATCTTGATAGTTGCTTGCAACAGACATTTCCTTGCTCAATCGACTCTTTTGTTGATGTCGATGTTCTTGATCACGAATCTTTGCACTGATTTTCAATGCATCGGGATTTGATATGTGATTGATGTTTTTTTCACATTCTCCAGTTTTACTGTTATAGATAAAGAGGGGATTTGGTTCAGGGTCCCAACCCTGTTTTGCCTCAATTTCTGCAACAGCTCGATGTACTGCATTCAAGATCCAACCATCTCCTAGATCCACCGCTTGATGTTCATTATGATTGTTTTTTCTGTAGGGATGGATTCGGTTAATGATCAAATGGAAGTGTACATTGTCTGTATCCATGTGCAATGCATACTGCATTTGTAAGTCATCTGCTTTGAGATGTTTACTTAAAATATCGATTTGTTCTTCTAATTGTTGGGTCGTTGGGACTTCAAATTTTTTAAAACTTCCGACGATATGAACAATTGGGTCATCCACCCTTGTATTCAAACTGGCAGTTTGTGACATTTCAATTTTTTGATACTCAATATTTTCATCCAGAAAGTTACGTGAGTTCGAGTAAACACATTTTTCAGAAATGAGCTCATGACTAAAGCTAGCGTGCAACTGAGTAATATAGTCACTGAGGTAGTCGATACGCGTTTGATTTGGATTATGTATATAGTCTGATAAACCGTTGATACGATTTTCAACAGAAGTGCCTAAGGTGTTTGGAATTACTTTAATAATCATGTCTAACGTACCTGGTCATTTAGTCGACGCACAATGATTTTCAACTCATGAACGAGCTCTGTAAGGTCACATAATTCTTCGGGGATCAAATCTTTATCTTGGAGTTCAATCAATATTTTTGGGAGAATAATGCCAAGTGTTCTAATCGTATGAATATCACGTTGATCGATTAATTGACTGTAGTCATCACTTAAAATTTTTTTACGTATATAGTCAGATTGATTGAGCTGTAATGCCTTGCAGGCAAGATTGATATCTTGATGTTCATCTGCAGTTAAACGAACAATGATCTGCTTATTTCTTGATGCTTTAACTTTCATTTTTTTCTACTGTATACAAATTGAGACCGAGCAACGCGAGCTCGAGATTTGACATGGATGATGTGATATACATCATCCCATCCTGTATTTATTGGCTGTCAGTGAATGAATTAAAGTTAATGAAAATAATGGTTGATTTATATTTTTTTATTATCGCGAAATATGACTTTTTTCAGTAATTTAAGAATCCAAAAATGGTCATGTTTTGCCATTTCTGTAATGAAGTATATTCAGAATAATTGGCTTCTAGATTTATTTTTGAGGAAAAAACATGATACAAGACCAGAATATTTTACACCTTGATATTCAAAATCCAGACAATATTAATTCTGACTCCTCAACAGAAAATACTTCTGAAACTGTATCGACAAAAGAAGAAAAGCATTCAAAAAATGTTGAGAAAAATCAAAAAATATATAGCAAAAATGATTCTAAAAACTTTGAAAATATTCTTCTTTGTTATATAAAAGAATTGAATGAAAAGACCATTACACAGAATCAATTGCTTACTCAGCATAAGAAAACTTTACTTCAACTCTTTGGTCTTGGTGCAACAACCGGAGAAGTACTAGACTTTCTAAAAAGAAACAATTTTGTGGGTATTACTGAGGAAGCTTTAAAAGAGTTTTTAAAGAAGAAAAAATAAATTATGGTGTGAAGTAATCACTAAAAATTACTTTACACAAAGCAATTGATCCCATCGAAAGTAGTTCTGGCTCAGTTGATTACGAGACATATTCCAGCTTCTATTTGGTAACCTGCTTGCACCCAGAGCAAGCTTGGTTTTTCCAAACTTATGATGGATTTCTTCAAGTGAATCCATCAGGTTATTGCCTGCGGTTATTTGTTTCATGTCTATAAACAGGTCGTAAGTGTGGTTAACTTTGGGCTCTAGACAAGTCAATATTACGCCGCACTTTTTGAAGCCTACATCTTTCTGATATAAGTCATCTATCATTTTTGTGGCAATCTTACACAACATTAAAACGTTATCAGTTGGTTCTGGCAAAGTAAGTGCTGCAGATTTGCTGTAATAAGGTTTATGTGTTTCAAATGGATTGGATTGTACAAAACCAATCATGTAACCACACAACATCTTCTCACCTCTTAAGCGGGCAACTGCATCTTGGACGTAGAGACTCATAGCCTCTTTTAGATCATCAATATGATAAATCCTTTGGCCAAATGAACGACTTGCGACAATTTGCTTTCGAGGAGCTTGCGTATGTTCTAACTCAATACAAGAGACACCATGTAATTCAAGTAATGTTCTGTGCATAACAATGGAAAATTGATCCCTGATCATGAAAGGGAAGGCCATTGCAAAATCCAGCACAGAATAAATATTAAGACTATTTAGTTTCTTTGTATGTTTGCTACCGACACCCCAAATTTCACCTACCTCTATCGTTTCATATAAGCTTTCTATAGCACAATAATCCATGGCAACCAGGTTACACACACCATTGAAGTAGGTGTTCTTTTTTGCAATGTGATTTGCCATTTTGGCTTCAGTTTTAGTTCTGCCTAAGCCAATACATACTGGTAAACCGAGCCAGGTAAAAATACGCTGACGAATCGTCTGTGCATAATCAGTCAAATCATACTTCTTGGCATAAGCAGTCAAGTCCAAGAAGCATTCATCAATCGAATAGACCTCTTGTTCTTCAGGAGTTACAAAGTCAGACAGGACCTTCATGAATCTGCGAGACATTTCTGCATATAAAGCATAGTTGCTTGAGAGCACTTGGACCTTATGCTGCTCTACAATGTCCTTAATTTGAAAAAGGGGAACTCCCATCTTGATACCTAAGTCTTTGGCCTCCTGTGAGCGTGCCACAGCACAACCATCATTGTTAGAGAGGACAATCACAGGTTTGTTATTTAAACTTGGGTTAAAGATACGTTCGCAACTGACATAACAGTTGTTGATATCTACCAAAGCAAAGATCTTGTTTGTATATGCCATATGATGAAACCAAGAGAATAGTTACTTACGTTTCCTGAAGGGTTTGATGACGTAAGTCACTACTCCCCAAATCACCATCTCCTGGCCATCTCTGAGGTAAATATTGGAACAATCAGGATTCTCAGCTTTAAGCCAGCGATAGTTACCTTCAATCATCAAGCGCTTAACAGTAAACTCATTGTCGATCAGAGCGATAACGATGTCTTCATGTTTGGCTTCAAGACTACGATCAACGACAAGTTCATCATCAATTTCAATACCAGCATCTCTCATGGAAAGAGAAGCTACTTTTACAATGAATGTCGCTGCCTCATTACTAATGAGGTGTTCATTCATATCTAATGTCTTGTCGACAAAATCTTGGGCAGGAGAAGGGAAACCGGCAGCAACCTTCTCGGCCGCTAAAGGAATTTGCATATAAGTAGATGACTGTACAGGCGTGATTAAATCGATATCATTAAGGCATTGGCTCTCTGCTTTATTTAGATAATTTTTAATCTCTACGATCTTGGATAAAGGCACTCTTACTGTTTTGGTAGGCTCATTGTATTTAAGTTTTCTACCCGCACCTTCTCTGATTCCCCCACGCTTGTTGTTCATGACTCATTCACTATTTGGTTTTGTGACGAAATCAAATAGTAAACTTTCTTTTGTTAGGAAAACAATAGAATCTGGATAAACGGTTAATATAAAAAGTATAAATTTAGGGAGATTTCTAGCTCTTTCGATTTAATTCTTTACATGTGGACTGCACACAAAATAGCTATGAATGAACATTAGATGAATTTAGATCCTGTAGTAAAACAGCTTTTGATGGAAACTTAGAAATTTTCAAATGATCTGTATTTATGATTTATGAACCGTACCGGGTTTGTCGGAGAGTCAATATTCTGAGAGACTATCCCGATGACAAAATTAAAATATACCCCTGAAATCAGAGAAAGAGCGGTTCAATTATTGATTGAATCCGAGAAAGATTATCCATCGAATTGGGCTGCAATCACAGCAATTGCTCCTAAAATTGGCTGTACTCCTGAAACACTACGTGTTTGGTATCAAAAATACTTAGATCAACAAAATCCAGTTAAAGCACAGCAGCTTTCAGACCAAGAACGTATCAAACAACTGGAACGCGAAAATAAAGAACTGCAACGTGCTAACGAAATTCTACGTAAAGCAGCGGCTTTTTTCGCCCAGGCGGAGCTCGACCGCCCACACAAATAATGGTGGATTTTATCCATAACAATAAGGCGTTATATGGTGTTGATGCGATTTGTAGGATTTTACCGATCGCTGCTTCAACCTATTACCGGACTTTAGATCTCGCGGACAATCCAGAACATCGAGCGAAACGGGATCTGCATGACCTTCATCATGCTGAACAAATTAAACGAATTTGGAAGGAAAGTTCAGGTCGGTATGGTGTGCGTAAGGTCTGGCAACAACTGAAATGTGAAGGCTATGTGATTGCACGTTGTACAGTTGCTCGATTGATGCAAAAGCTAGGTATACAAGGTGTTTGGCGTGGTAAGAATAAACAAACCACCCGTAACCGAGATGACCAAAAACGGGCAGATGATTTAGTGAAACGTAATTTTAATGCTGATCATCCAAACCAACTATGGGTGGGTGACTTTACGTATATTCAAACTCATTCAGGCTGGGTATATACCGCATTTGTTATTGACGTATTCTCACGAGCAATTGTTGGATGGAAAGTATCTACACGGATGAATACAGATATGGTGCTCGATGCATTGGAGCAAGCATTGCATGATCGAGGCATGCCAAAGAATGTGATTCATCATTCAGATAGAGGTGTGCAATATCTTTCCATTCGCTATACCAATCGTTTAGAAGCAGCAAATTTACGAGCATCAGTCGGTACGACTGGTGATTCATACGATAATGCTTTGGCTGAAACGGTGAATGGCTTATACAAAACAGAGGTGATTGAATATCTAAAAGCAGATTGGCAAGGTTTAGCAGATGTACAACTTGCGACACTAAACTGGGTAGATTGGTTCAATAAAAAGCGTGTACACAATGCACTGGGTTATGTATCGCCTTTTGAGTTTGAAGCAATGTACTATGATAAGATTAACCCGTTAGGTCAGGTGGCCTAACTTAAATAAAAAAGTCTCCGACAAACCCGGTACGGTTCATTACATAATCCCTTTTAATGCTTCTACAGGATCTGAGTCCATATATGAAAGGGAGGGATGCTCAAGGCAATAACCTGCATACTTTAGGGCTTTTTCCGACCATATTATCTGATAGCTATACTGCTTTTGTTTACAAGTAACTCTTGGTATTTTTTTAAATCAATAATTTATAAAACAATCAGTATTTCAACATGGAAAAGCTTCTACGGCCTTAAGTACAGAAATCAGTCCGTTCATACTTTCCATCTGTTCTATAGGAACTCCTCCAGTTAATAGGTTAGGTGAATTGAGAAAATGATGCATCCATTTAATATCACCACCATTCAGGCTATAAACAGCTCTGTAAATCCGAATTACGATTATTGCTATTTCCCCTGATTGAGAATTTGGATCTAAGGTTTGTAATTCAGAAAATTTACCGTCAATACCTTCCAGATGCAGAATTCTTAAAAATTGCTCTGGCTTTAGTCCAAGCTGTTCAGCAGCTTTCCATGCCGCTTTAGCCAAAACTCTGGACCTATCTATCTGTTGTGAAAGTGGACTCATGATCGTGTCCTTAATATAAGAAAACGTTTGTTTGACATTACATTAAAATTAGGAATATGCCTAAATTTTATTCTATCAGCCAGTTTTTATTATTCCAAAATTGAAATTCCTAGATGGCAAGTTAAATAAGAACATTAAGCTGATGATAGGTATATAAAGCCTAGAGCCTATATCTAGGCTTTATAAAGTGTGTTAAATCTGGAAAAGTCTTATTTTTGAAGTTGGATTAGTTACCATTATGAAATACTTACAGGCTTTACTTACAAAGTAGTTATACTCTAATGTTTGCTATATGGCTAACATTGCATATAAAATACTCAAAGTTCGCTATATAGCGAATATAATCTTGTAAAAGTGGAAAAATAATATGGCTTGTAGAAAAGAAATTGGAGAGCAAATCAAATTGGCCAGGAAAAAACTCGGCTATACACAAAAGACGGCACTGTTGCAAATAGAGATTTGAGTCGATGATGTTTCCTTTAAAAAGTACTTAGAGACCGAAAACCCTGTTGATTAGACACACTTCACCCTGAGGCTGACCATAATAAAATGACGATGCTTGTCCTTTACGTAGTGCACGCATGACTTCAATACC
>NZ_JAFCUI010000019.1:0-17629 GCF_049896445.1 Acinetobacter sp. TWP2-2-3 | reverse complement strand
CCCCTTTCTCTGATGAGGTCCAGAAGCAATACAACCCATCCAATGAACGGATTCAACACGCCAATTACAAGATGGATTTAGAGATCGCTAAATTGAAACGATCTCTATGAATCACACACTTTAACCCTATACGGTGTAAAAATTCTCGACGTTTCTTCTTATTTTTTAGTGGATCATTTTGCCAAATTTGGGATAAAAACAGCTTTAATGTATAAAAAACATCATTTAATCGTTTATCTTCAGAACCAGCAGACATCAGATGAATCAGTTGTTTCGGTGAATTTTGAATAAGTAATTCTTTGACTTGTTCTAAAATATACTCATTACCTTGATCACCCAACAGCCTGATCGCTAAAAAGGCGTTATATACACGAGATCCCTTTTGAGCTTTCAGCTTTATGCTTCCATCACCCTTTAAATAACTACTATAAAGCTCTAGAGTATGTACTTTTTTTTGAAAATAAAAGATTTGCTCTAAAAACCACATGATTACAGTATCAAAAGGCTGATTATTTCGATTTGTTCCTGGTCGAATCAATAGTAAGTCACAAATTCCACTGTCTCCAGTGTAAGGACGCAATGGCGTGAGTGTATGTATGTTTCTATCTATTGTTTTTAAGAAAAAATGTGCATATTCCTCAGAATCCTGCAATCTACTAATGAGCTTTAACGTATTAAGCTCATCACGAAATTCTGGTAATTCATCATCCCCAATCAATGTGAAGACTCGCTGACAAATGACAACAATGCCAGCTAAGCTATAGTGTGCACGCAACAAAAATAATGCTTGGATCAGTTCTTTTTCTTCTATATTTTCATTCTGATTAATACATTCTAGGAGCTTCTTGAAATAACTTTTCATGAACTACTCCGAATACGATAGACTCTTGCCTTCTTCAAGTCTGTTAAAGCCAAAGCAACTTCTGCCATTGGTGCCACACGAACAATTTGCTGCTGATATTTTTGATAAAGTTCCTCCAGTCGAGGTAAAAATACAGAAAAGTTAGCTAAATGAAAATATGGTTGCACAGACTTACCCAGCTCTTTCACTTTAATTCTTTCTAATGGCAAAAGCTTCTGGGCGATATAACCAGCTAAAACATTTTCGATTAAAAAATTACCACTCACCACCGGTGATGCCCAATTAACCAATTCTTGAACAAAGGAAATCGGCAGCTTTTTCAAAAAATGCTGTGTATTTAAAAATAAAATCATTTCTTCTGGATCTAAACTCTTTAGTCGAAGTTGGCCTGCAACCACCATCTTGTCCTGTGCTTTATCCACTTTAGCCCAGTGTCTTCTTTTCACATTATCCTTTAGAGTTTTTACCTTACATAAGTCCCTATCGACAGCAAGCAGTAACTTACGATATATCGCGAGCAGTAGTAATGCTTGATTTTTAATTTTTTCTGAAAACTCCCGGCTCATTTCCTCATTGAGTAACATCATTTTCAAAACTAAAACTGGGCATGGTTTTTCAAACCTGCCTTCAGAAATTGTTAATGCATCAATGAGCAATGGTGTCATCATTTTTTTCTGCACAGGTAAGTTATTTTTAGCGTCACAATAGTAGAATAACACAGTCCCAAAATTAACAAAATTAAATCAAATAAATTTTATATTTAATAAAAAAGTATTTGATTTATATAATTTATTTACTAACTTTATTTTTATACTAATTCATCAGCGGCGATATCTTCTTCGACCGCTTCGTCCCAAAGATGGATTTGTTTGGCCGTTAAGTGTTCATTCTTCTGGGCGAACTTATGCCGTTTAAACTGCGCAAGTTCATGCTCGTATTTTTGATTGAGAATAGAGAGAGATTTAACTTTAGAATCTAATTGCTGATTGGTGACTTCAAGATGTTGAACTCTGGCATCTAATTGCTGATTTGATTGTTCCAGTTGTTGTTTTGATTATGCTAAAGACTGATGCTGCATCGCCAATTGCCGGGTAAATTCCAGCAGTTGTTCATGGGTCAGTTAGCTTAAATCAGGCAGCGTATTCATGGCCGCAGTATGCTTGAGGTCATGACGCAGAGGAAATAGAATGTTTGGAGAATAGCAGAATGGCCGAGCTTGGTTTAGAGCATTGTTACCACTTGCTGCAGACCGATTCTTTGCCAAGCTAAACCTTGGATCAGTGCTTGTAAGTGCTCCGGGCTGAGGGCCACGGTTTCACCCTGGTGAACTTTAGCCCAGTGAAATTTTCCCTGTTCCAGCCGCCGGGCACACAGCCAGATGCCCAGCCAATCATGCACCAGCACTTTCATGCGATGGCCACGTTTGTATTACAGAATAGGTAAGCACAATGCGGTTTGATATAGCCAAAGGCTCTCAGCACCTGAGCCATGACAGTATCCATAACTGCTCGCATATCCAGAGGTTGGGTAGACAGCCAGATTTCATCGATACGGATCATGTTGCAAGTGCCTTGAGTAATTCTCCTAAAGCAGATATTTCTGATACTTGCCATTTCAAGCCAATTTCTGATTTTGAGTGGGGTAAAGTAATTTGAACCGTTAACATGTCAGTAGGAGTAGGATCTAATGGTGCAGAGCAAGATAAGGCAATAAATGCAGGTTTATTCGGTAGTGGTGAGCGATCATTTCCCTAGCTTACCATCAATTAAGCGAATCCAGTTGGATAGGGGATTTGTATTCAATCCATGTTGCAAAGCGACGGAAGCAATTGAAACGTCCGGTGCTTTACAAGCCTGAACGATCTGCTGTTTAAATTCAGCACTGCATGTTCTTCGTTTTTTCTCAAGAGATGTGATGGATGTCTGGTTATTTGTAGTCATAAATTTAGTCCCCACTTGTTTTTAAGTGAGGACTAAATTAAGGCTTATAGGATGAATTCATAAGGTGTGTTCAGCGAACACTTACGTTTTGAATAGATTTAAGGAATTAGGCAGACCTCATACCCAAGTTGTCACTTGAATTTGGATAACTTAGGGAAGATCTATCTCTAAAGCCTTTATGCAACAGAGTCGTTTTTATCCTAGGGTCCTTACCACTTGTATTCTTTACAAACATATATCTAAAAAAGTGTAGCAAGTTGCTACACTTTTCGCTAGATCAGCTTTTTACCAAAAATATCATTCAGTCTTTCACGAATACTTTGAACGAATTCCGGATTATTTTTAAGTTTATGCTTCATATTTCGTTTAAAGTCATTCAGCCCCATACCAATTTCAGCAAATTCCATTTGGAATAAAGTGTCATTAATGACAATATTTGCTTGAGAGTCAGTGAGGCATCCTACTTTTTTAAACCACTTCTTGAACTGCTGATAATTTTCATCATTATTAAAAATATACCAAGAACGTACATTCGTATCGAATTTAGCCCCTAATTCTTTTACGGATGCATTGTCTTCAAATGGAACATCAAGATAGATTTTTTCAATCACTGCAATTTCATCCAGTGCCTTATCAGCAATCCGATGATGCAGTTTAAAATTCACACCTACAATTGGACGGCCTTTCTTAACGGTTTCATACTCTAATTGTAGATCTGTATTTTCGTTAATTTCTGCCACTATTTTGTCTAATACATAGCGTCTAAAATCTACCCAGCGATCATATTTGGTTTCATTAATATCAATCAGTGCTTTCAAGTTTTCTAAAAGTAATGGCACTTCATAACTCTTTTGATTGGCGTACTTAAATTCGTTTTTAATGAAATAAGTATAAAGACTCATACTGGCAACAGAATCTAGGGCAAAAAGATGTTTTAGCTGATAGGTAGTAAAATTACCCCCAGCCAGTTGAGTGAAATACGGCAACACCTCACTAGTAAAACGAATCTGAATCGCATTTTTAGAGTCATCTTCCCATCTTAACTCACGGATAATGGGAACGACAGAATGTACTTTTTTAGTCTTTCTCTTACCATTATCAGCAGGCTCCTCAATAATAAAATGAGCTACCCGGGATGAAAGCTCTTTATAGATCCGATCTATTGCAACATTAATTGAGTTACGTTTATTTAATCCTAGTAAATCTGCCAAATCATCCTTATACAAATAAATATAAGTTTGTTCGGTAATTTCACCATCTACCCTATTTTTCTCACTATAATTCGCAACCGCCATTGCATATAGAAGTGCCTTATATTCATTGGATGACAACTCGATTGGGCGAATTAAGCGGTTACTGGTACTGACAACGCCATTATGGCGAATGTTGCCTATACAGTAGGGAATATAATTCGTTTCTTCTTGCAATGGTTCAGATTCTGTCATAACCGTGATATTTATAATTTGACTTAGTTTTTATATACAAAAGTGGAAAAACTTTCAAGACTTTCACCACAAGATTCTAAAAGTGGAAGGTCCGTCATCAAAAAAAAGCGTTATTATCCGATTTTTTGCCTTTAAAGTGGAATTAAATACAGTATTTCCACCCTACAGTGACAGACCTTCCACCTTTAGCCCCCGAAATTACAGTTTAGAGTGACTATTTTTACTTTTTTCACCCACATTCAGATAGGTTAAGTTAAATAGAAACCCTGATGTGACAAGGCTTCCACCTTTCAGTTAGATTCGAAAGGTATAACTGCACATATAATCATCAGGAAATATCCAATAAAAACAGATTATCCACAGGTTAAGAACATACAGTGACAACCCTTCCACCTTTAAGGCTTAGTTACGAGACTTTATTAACATATTAAATAATTGTTTTTTAAATTATTTTTAAATAAAAATAGCGGTTTAAAAAATAGCAGTGACAAACCTTCCACCCTAGTGACAGACCTTCCACTTTAGAGTGACAAACCTTCCACTTTAGAGTGACAGACCTTCCACTTTAGAGTGACAGACCTTCCACTTTAGAGTGACAGACCTTCCACTTTAGAGTGACAGACCTTCCACTTTTAAAACTCTAAGCATTTGTTTTATATAATAAAAATGCACTCTTAATTATTAATTAGCTAAATAACTAATTATTCTAATTATTAATTAAGCTAGCTTAGTTAAAGATTTATTTTTAAGCTGTTTTACATCTCAACAAATAGGATTTATAAATTTTAAAACTATAGTAAGATGAGTGAAAGTTATTTATATTACTAAACATTCAAATACGGAAGCATCTGACACGCATGTCTGCAAAAATTATTACTGTTGCTAACCATAAAGGCGGATGTGGCAAAACAACGACTGTTGTGCACCTAGCCTCAGAACTTGCCAATCTGGGCAACAAGGTTTTAGTCATTGATTTAGATCCTCAAGCAAACGCAAGTTTACACATTGGGATCCAACATCCAAGCGAAATTGTTGTGACTACAGCAGAATTACTAGTGGGCGATATTTCGTTGTTGGCAGATGCATTACAAGAAGAAACGAACTTTGAAAAAGTATCATTAATTTATGGTTCCTTGAATTTAGGAAAAACTGAAGACCAACTAAAAGAAGAAGCTCCCCGTCCTTCTGAAGAGTTAAATATCAAGTTAGAACTGTTAAAAGATCTTTATGATTTTATATTGATCGACTGTCCACCTAGTCTTAAATTATTAACCAGCAATGCCCTGGCATCTTCAACACATGTCATTATCCCTATCGAATCCGGATCACAATATGGATTGTATGGGGTAACAGATCTTTTAAATCATCTTGAAAAGATCAAACGTATTAATCCAGATTTAGAGCTTTTAGGCGCTTTACTAATTAAGCATGATGAACGTCAGAATGTCTGTAAGCTGATTCGGAATGAAGCCTTGAAACAGGTAGGAAAACTTTTAGAGACTACCATTCCTCAAAGTACTAAAGTTAATCAAGCAGCGATTCTGCAACAATCACTTTTGAATGTAGAAAAAAATTCAAAAGTACGTAAGGCTTTTGAAAGCCTTGCCAATGAAATTGTAGCTAAAGTTTAAACCTGAGAGTATTATGGCAAGCACCAAAGAGCTTTTAGCTCAGAAACTGAAACAGAATACAGAAAAACATCAGCAAGCACAGAAAGACAATATTAGAGAGCTGAAAGAGTTTAGACGTAATGTTCCTATTGAGGATATTAGCCGCAGTCCAAACCAGCCGCGTAAATTATTTGAAGAGTCACAATTAAAAGAACTGGCGGATTCCATTGACGAAGTCGGTCTTTTGCAGCCCATTACAGTGCGTAAACTTGATAATCTGAAATATGAACTCATTGCAGGCGAGCGGCGCTTACGGGCGCACCATTTACTCGGCAAGTCTGTGATTGAAGCCATTATCATTGATGCGAATAATGTAGAAGCATCTTTGTTAACCTTAGCAGAGAATTTAAAGCGTCAGGACCTGACAGATTATGAAATTTTTATTGGCCTGAACTCACTTGATGAGAAGTTAAAGAAAAACAAGCAACGTTTAGCCAATTCACTGGGTTTAAATCGCGAAGATATGTACAAGTATTTAGCGTACGAAAAACTGCCTCAAGTAATTTTAAATGACCTTGATGTGGAACCAGGCCTGCTAGGTCGTACTGCTGCCACTGCATTCAAAAAATTTCTGTCGGATCATATAGAGCAACTTTCTGAGGCCGAAATGGCTTTACTCAAGGCTTGGGAAAAATTAAAAGACAAAAAACTCGAGCAAAGCAAAGTTACTACTTATGCTGAAAAACTATTGAGTCAGAATCCAGAAAAACTGACCACAACATCCGTGGTTAGAAAAATTGAATATGCAGGTAAGATTGCGGGGAATATCAAACTCAATCAAAAACAGCTTAAGGTTTCTCTGAATATCTCGGAAATTGATGAAGCCAGTCTCTTACAACTAGAAGATTTTTTAAAACAGCTGATTCAGAAAAGTGAAAAAGTGTAGCAATTTGCTACACTTTTTTTTGACAATCTCAAACTAGGGCGTGTCATCAATTAAGCCAGAAAGATCGCTGATAAGAAGTTTTGAGCCAATTTATCATAGCGTGTGGCAATAGCACGATATTGTTTGAGCTTGGCAAAAAATTCTCGATCAGATGTCTTGCCTTGTAGATATGTCAATCATAATCACGCTGATCAATAGAATTACTTTTCGCTGGCATCGCAACTTGACCCTTCGCCTCTAAAATTGGATCAATGACCCGATCCCTGGAGTTGTAGGCTTTATTCATAAGCCAGGTCTGGCTCAACGATAAGTCCAGCAACACATCTGAACCGTTTAAGTCATGAACCTGCCCATCCGTGAGATAAAATCCTGTCGGGTTGCCTAAAGCATCAGTATGGGCATGAATTTTGGTGCTTAAGCCCCCTTTACTGCGCCTATTCGCCTGATTTCCCCCCAGCGCTGTGTTGGTAAGCACGTACAATGGGGTGGAGTCTAACATGACATATTCATTGTCACGGTCATGTGACAGCACTTCAAAGACTCTCTGCCACACACCTGTTTTAGCCCAAAGGCTAAAACGAGTATGCACTACTCTAAAATCACCAAAGCGTTCGGGTAAGTCTCGCCACGGGATACCTGAACGATAGCGCTTCAACAAATAGTCGGTTATCTTTGGCCGTTACTCCAACAGTACCCATTCGTCCAAGTAACAGATCTTTAACCTGTTCCCAATGATCATCTTTTAATGCATAGCGTTTAGTCATGAAAAAATTATGAGGACCGGTAATATTTTCTCAAGCTAATTGATGACACCTTAATTCAAAATAAAAAACGGTTTTAAATATTATTTCCATAAATTTCAATATTACACTGACTTATAACAGGTTTTAATTGACTCCGCTTAGATGATATATGGGACCTAATAAATTAACTAATTAACTTATGTCCATGAAAAATTAGAAATAAATGAACATATATCAATGATGTATGGTTGTTTTTTTATAATAAATAGCCTAAGTAATCGTTAGTGAATAGATGTTTTTTTGGTGCGGTATAATTACCTGAAAATCCAGACATCAGTTATAAAATGAGATAAATTTTGAAGGACGCCAGCTTTAAACCGCAGCTTTCATTTTTTGTCTATATACAGCAGTCCAAGACGTTACCCAGTGTCACGTTACGGAACCGCACTCAGTGCGCTTGCCGGATTCAACAGTCTGGAGATCTTAGTATATTGCCCTATAAAGCTCATTTTATTAAAGATTACCTTTAGATAGTCAAAGGCATTCAAGTGTACAGATAGGGACTGTGCCAGGAAACGTGCTAGTATGGAGGTGGGCAATAACTGCTTAGAATCAAGGTACGTGATTTTCTCAGTCGACTATTACGAATAGCCGCCGATTTTGTAGATGCCTTTTAATTAGATTGAACCATCACCACTCTCCTAGACAAATTTAGTCTATTCTTTTTGCATAAATGATAAAATTATGAATGGACAACGATATTCTCTCAGAATCACGTATTAATCATGCTGCTAAACATTCTCATTAAAACAAGGGAATGCATCTTTTTACTGATCGTACCTTGTTTTTAATTTTCCTCTGTTCTTTAATTTAGTACTATCTTTATCATTTATGAGCACTCACTGGATTCACTGAATGAAGTATATGGAAATCAGAGATTTGATTGAGGCTGAATTGAAAAATTATAGTTCTAATCAAATGATTCCATCCGAACGGTACTTGGCATTAAAGTTTGACTGTTCAAGGGAAACAGTGCGTAAGGCCTATGAACAGCTTCGTGCCGAAGATAAAATTTTCAAACGGCAAAATCTCGGCTGGTTCGTGAGTAATAAAAAAATTCAATATTCTCCAAACTCAATTGAAAATTTTCGTTCTTATATGAAGGCACAGGGTTTTAATGTCAGAACTGAACTAATCTCGACCAGACAGTTGGAGCGATTGGATCACAGTAATCTTTTTAGTGAAGAAAATCGTAAATTGGGCTTTATTGAAATTATTCGTTTACGTTATGCTGATGATGTACCTGTACTTCTAGAATATAATTATTTACCTGTTGCGCTGTTTCCAAATGTGCTGAATTATGATGTGATTACTTCGGTACAAGATGTCATTAAAAATCACTTTCATTATAATTACACGAGTAGTCAGTTAAAAATTAAAAATACCGGTGTGTCTCATTTTGAGAGCCAGTACTTAGGTATTCCTTTAAGTCAAACCGCCACTTATATTGAACGTATTTCAAAATCAGATGATCTAGTGATTGAATATGACATCGAAATCTGGTCACAGGACAAAATTGAAATGACCTTAGATATTCAAGCATAAGCTTATATTTATATCCTGCCCATTCAAATCCTAAGAAGTTAAATGGTTTTAGGATTTTTTTATTTTCTTAGATTAGCATTATTAGACCGCCTTCATAAATCATTCTTACTCAGTTGCAAATTATAAATTCCAGCAACTAGATTGAATCTCAAAAGGGGGGCTTTTAGCTCTATTGCGATAACGTTCTGAAAGCATTTTGAAAGTTTTTAGACTGCCAATCCATACTTAATTTCTATTCTTCTTTATTGATTTCCTGATTATAGATTTTTAGTTCAGGATCCAGTTTACAGCGGCTTTTGGCCTCTAATGGCAACAGGGTATTGGGAAGCGCGTTTGATTGAGGTTAAGCAGGCAGAGAAAATTAGACGTTATATCACTTTATTAATGGACCCAAAGACATATCCACTGATAGGCTTGGCGAAGCTTTATGCTCAGCGCTGGGAAATAAAAATGTGTTACCGAGAAATCAAAAGTGATTTACAGGAGGGCAAGCATTTGAGGAGCAAGCAACCTGATTTAGTTTATCAAGAATTATGGGGGGTATTGCCTATAATATTCTAAGAAGACAATGAAACATATGGCTCAACGTGCAAAAGTCAGTCCTTTGAGAACCAGCTTTCATATTGCATCTATTGGCATTCTGAATATATTAAGATTCGACTCTTTAGACTCCGCAGGTAATTTACCTAAACATTTAGAAAGTTTACTGGAAAAATCTAAGAGATATGTTTTGCCTGAGAGGGAGTGAGGAGTTGCCCACGAGTTATGAAAGGGACACCACAGAAATACCCAAGAAAATGCCAGTCAATTTCTTAACTGACCGGCATTCCTTTAATTAAGGGCTTTCAGATGATTCAGATTTTTTGTCTTTCTCATTTCCATAATCTAAAGCAACCTGTTGTGCTTCGGCGGCGGCAGTTGCTTCTATTGGAATGGATTCATCTGCAATAGCTACTGTTCCAGTAAATCCAAATAAGCTCAGGATTAGAATCTTTGAATACTTTTCCATCTGAATTTCCTCTATGTTTCTAAAACTTAATTTCAGTGTAGAGGCTAAGTTTAAATTCCGATGTATGAGCTATGTCTGCGTATGTAAGATATTCAGGATCCAAGTTATAGAACCTTGGGTTTAGGTAAGAATACTTATCGGATGAGTTTTTTTTGTAGCGTTAATTGGCCAAATACAGACCGATTTTCTTAAAAATCTTTTATAGCGAAGATAATTTAATGGCAAATTATAAAAAGAGCATAGCAAATGGTCAACTGCGGTAATCCCCCCCCTACAATAAAATCCAAGAAGAAATAAACAATATGGAACCAGGTACGATGAAATGGATCAGCAATAATATTGAGTTAAATGACATGCAGGGTGTCCATACTTTCTTATTAAGTTTAGAAGAAGAAGGTGGTGTTGATATGATCGCAGTAGGTCATGAGTCTTATATAGGACATCGCCCAGTACATAAGGTTAAGTTTGAAAAGAATTCACTTCCTCTGAGAGATTTTTCTTTACCAGCCCTATCTTTGTAACATCCAGTAATTCTTTTGTAACCTTATTGTTATTTATTGTTCACTTTGTTTATTATATAAAAGATGAAAGGTGGAGAATTTAAGATGCTCACTAAGGTCGAAGCCATTGTGATTTCACTAATGGTAATTGCATTAATACTCATTATTTATGAAATGGGACAAGGACTTAATTGGACTTTATAAATGCTTTCTCAGCTTAAAAAAAGTTCTCAATTGATGGCATTAATTTATTTATCAGAAGTTTCAGAATTTTGATCTTATGCTTGGCTGACTAAAGATGAATAATATCTATATTGGTGATATTGTTTACCTAGTTTACGGTAGTCATCCAATGATGGTTGAAAAATTGCACGATAATTTAGCTACTTGTATATGGTTCAGTGATAAAAAACATTTTTTCCGTAAGAATTTTCCCTTAAATATCTTAATAAAAAAACGTAATTCAACAAAATATACCTGTATAGATTAAGCTTGAAAATTATCTTAAAGCTTCAATAGAACTGAATCAAAGCACCTTAGGCGGGCGAATTCAAACATGAGGTGCGATAGTTTCAAAAGCCTTATGATAATCAATAAGCTGAGAAAATTTCTCTAATAGTGTAAGCCAATCTAACGCTTTTCTAGGACGAGTATTCAGTGACATGGCAACTTGATTTAAATAATGCTGATCTGCCTGATTTAAATCAATCCCTTTAGGTAAATATTGCCTAATTAAACCATTCATATTTTCGCATGTGCCTTTTTGCCATGGTGAATGTGGGTCACAGAAATATACATCTATGCCTAAATTTTACCATCTCACGTCCACGGTCATAGGTCAACGTTTCACGCAGTTCTCAGGTAAATATTTCAGAGCTTTAGTTAAAGCCTTGCGCACTGATTCTGCCTTTGCATCAGATAATGTTGCCAAGATACAGAGCTGTGTATTTCGTTCAATAAGTGTTGCTATCGAACTTTTATTGTCTTTACCTTTAATTAAATCGGCTTCCCAATGACCCGGTATCTTTCTTGAACTTCGGCTGGGCGCTCATGAATAGTTTTAATATCCTGTAATATAGAATCTTTTTTAGGTTCACCGTTAGCTTTTCGCTTTTTATTTTCATGATGCAGACAGGATAATAAGTCTTTTTTCAACTCACCCTTTGGTAATGCTCGTATCGTTGAATAAATCGTTGTATGGCTTACATTCATTGTTTGATCCAAATCAGGAATTGTCTTTAAACGCTTCGATATTTGCTGAGGAGACCATAAACAACGGATCGCTTCAACAATAAATCTCCAGAGGATTGAATCGATTTTGAGCTTTCTGTGACTACGTCTAGCGAAGGTGTTATCAGAAGCATATCGAGCTTGATAAACGTCATTGATACTATTTCTTTTAAGCTCACCATAGATCGTACTTGGATGTCTTTTAATGAGTTCGGCAAATTTTCTTGGTGAAAAGCCTTCTTTTCTTGACTCAAGCATTAATGCAGTACGATCTTCAAAGTTAAGATGATGGTATGACAATTTTATATACTCCATACCCTTTAAATTAATTAGGTGGTTTATGTCGCACTTCAAGTTTTACTCTGCCTTGCCTCTAATATTATTGAGAAACTGATTGATCAAAGTATTTCAAATTAAGAAATAAATAATTTTATATTTAGCTCTGATGGGATAACCATCAGGGTATTTTTTTGTCATTAAAATCTAATTTGAGACATCATTATGAATGATTTTTTTTTAGAAACGAATCGAAGCATCAAAATCAATGACATTGAAGTTCGTCAGATACAGATGAAAGACTTCGATACCTGGGCAATCCATACTGAGCCGTTAAAGAACTTCATTAAAGACCAAAATCATTCAAGTGTACAGGTCATTCGACCATGGCATGTGTTACTGATCTGAACAATGAATCACTGGTGGAATTTGCTGCTGATAAACAGGGATTTAAAGAGCTACGTAGTGAAGTCATGAAAATGAATTACGGTACATTTCAAAACTACGTTATCGCTTGAACTGAGGATAAGAAAGCTTGTTTGAATCGATATATTTCATCCGCAGATTATGCGCGAATGCTAATAAATCTGGAGTTCGAATATTAACCAAAAAGAAGATCATTTTCTGATTTATGCGAGAGATCTATTCTATTTTTATATTTATAAGGCTAAACTTGCCTTCAATTTAATACTGGTATGTACCACTTAATTTTAGGGCGTGTCTTCAATATTAAATGTATTTAAAAATACTGTTTGCTTGTTCGCCTAAACGATGATTTTCCATTATTAGATAATGATCTAGCTCAGGAATAGTGATGATGACCATAATTACCAATGATTTAGGTCATGGTATGGACAATGCCTGGGAAAATAAAGACTGGGCACATATTTCTGATCCAGAATTACAAAGCCTGCAGCAGCAATATTCCTGTTTACAAGGTCATTTTGAGATTTTGTGGTATAGTCCCCGGCCATTTTCATCTGCGGCTCTGGTCAAGGTGGAGCAGGATTTTGTGATCAGGGATGAAGCAGTCGCGCATCAGTATTTGATTAAGCGCAGCCATTGTTCCTTTCGTCGTGCCCGCGATATTTTACAGGAGCATGCCGTTCTTCAGCATTTAGCTAGCAAAGAAATTCCTGTTGCAGCATTGATTAGCTCAAATCAAGGTCTGACCGCTTTAGAGCTAGGTGACTGGACCTATGAAGTCTATGCAAAAGCAGTCGGCTTAGATCTGTATGCAGATCAGCAATCCTGGAAACCTTTTTTCTATGCTGAACATGCTGCGAAAGCGGGGCAATTGCTGGCAAAGTTACATATGGCCATGCAGGATTTTCCTGAGCACCAAGGCCGATCAGCATCTTATTTATTGTCCAATCAGCAGCTTTTAGACAGTGAAAATATCGTTACAGCCATTCAACGGCGCATTGTAAACAGTCCAGAATTAAGCCGTTACTGTGCCGACAAAAATTTAGATCCTTACTTTTTAGATCAAATCTTACAGGTTCACCAGCGTATTCAGCCTGTATTGCAACAGGCAAGCAGAATTTGGACCCATAACGATTTACACGCTTCTAATCTATTCTGGTCAGCACCGGATGCCAAAGCGGAGATTACTGCCGTAATTGATTTTGGTTTATCTGACCGAAATTCGGCACTTTATGATCTGGCTGTGACGATTGAACGTAATTTCATTGATTGGTTGGAATTAAAGCAGAACCCACATATTCCGATTGATGAAGCCGGTTTAACCGCTTTTCTCCATGCTTATTTTTCCGAAATACATCCACAAGAAGATTTTAGTATTTTGCCAGAACTGCTGAAAATCGTGCATCTGGATTTCGCTTTTTCAGAGCTGGAGTATTTTGTGGGTATTACCCACAACCTCAACCATGCAGATGCGGCTTATTACGACTGGATTATCGGTCATGTGGACTGGTTCTTTGGCGAACAAGGCCAACAATTTACCCAGACTTTAACTCGGCTCATTCAACATGAATTGCAAGCTTCTCAATGCTCTCTCTAAACCCAGCATCATCACCCACTTCACATACATAAGGTTTCGTATGAACACTCGTCAATTCAAACAGAATGTATTAACCCGATCTTTAAAAATGATCATTCTGTCACCGCTGTGTTTAGCCCCGCTGACTTATGCTGAAGACGATGTGCAACAGCTTGACACGATTGTTATCACCGCCGATCAAAGCATTCCTTACACGAGTACCAAAGTGAATATTGAAGGTTTTGGTACGGAGAATTTGCAAAAAATACCTGCATCAGTTTCTATCTTGACTGCCGATCTCATCGCTGAACAACATGGCCGTGTGCTGAGCGATGTTGTAAAAAATGATGCAGCCATCGGTGATGGCTATGCTGCAATTGGCTATTATCCAAACTTTGTCTCGCGTGGCTTTGCACTTGATTTGGCATCAAGCTACCTGATTAATAGCAATGTGATTCGTGGTGAACAAAACGTTGCACTTGAAAATAAAGAGCGTGTGGAAATTTTAAAAGGCATTTCCGCGATTCAAAGTGGTATGTCGACCCCGGGTGGTGTGGTCAATTATGTCACCAAGCGACCTAAAGATATCCAGGCCCTGACATTCTCTGCTGATCAACATGGACAGTTTTCAGTGGCAACTGATCTAGGTGGTTTTTGGGGTGATGAGCAACAATTCGGATATCGCATCAATCTGGTGAATGAACAGATTGAGTCTTATGTCGATCATGTGGAGGGTGAACGCTATTTAGCGGCATTGGCCTTAGATTGGAAAACATCTGAGCAATCTAAATTGGAATTTGATCTTGAAGCACAGCGTTCCGAACAAAGATCAGTGCCAGGCTATCAATTACTCGATGGCAAAGTCCCAGAAAATGTGAAATGGGATCGATTGCTGGGTTACCAGACTTGGGGCAAACCGGTCACGATCGATAGTCTGAATAGCAGTTTAAAATATAGCTATGCTTTGAATAGTGACTGGAACCTGGGACTCGTTGCAGCACACAGTAAATCCAGAGTTGATGACTATTCAAGCTTTGCTTATGGTTATTATCGGGAAGGCTGTCTGGAAGAGTATTCCTGTAACACGTTTGGTAAAGCTGGCGAGTATGATATTTACGATTATCAGAATCCAGATGAAACCTTTAAAACCAATCAATTTAAAGTCAAATTGGATGGGGTGATTGATACCAATTGGGTACAACATCACCTTAACTTTGATTTGACTTACACCGATAAATCTAGAAATCGTTACAACGGTATAAACCAGTACATAAATTCAGAAGACTATGTTGGTAATATTTACCAAGATACCTACGACAGGATCCCAGAAGAAGGAAATCTAGGTCCTTATTTTAAAGCTTTAGACAGTAAACAAACTGCATTGACGTTTCTTGATCGTATTGAATGGAATGAACATTGGACCACTTTGATTGGCGGAAAATGGATCGAGCTGGATGAACAAGCATATGATGCAGATCGGGTAAAAGTCCGCGATACTGATTTAGGCAAATTTTTACCGCAATTTGCGATCAGCTATAGCCCCTTGGAATCGACTACCGTCTATGCCTCGTATGCTAAAGGCCTGTCAGATGGAAAAACAGCGCCTTGGTTTGCAGAGAATGCGGCTGAAACTCTAGCACCGATCTATTCAGAGCAATATGAAATTGGTTTCAAACAACAGATCCATGATTTCCTGTTGACTGCAGCCGTTTTTGATTTACGTCAGGACAATCAATATAGCAAGCCGATTTCAGGACTTCGCTATTTTATTGCGGAAGGCGAACAGCATAGTCAGGGCCTGGAATTAGGACTGAATGGTGCATTAACCGACCATCTGGCCTTAACTTCATCTTTAGCCTTGACCAAAGCCCGTTTAGAAAATGTGGAAGCGGTTGAATATGGTAATCATCAGGCGCAAAACGTGCCAAAAGCTCGTTTCGCAACACATCTTCGCTATAACGTACCGAGCATTGCAGGTTTCACTGTTCTGGCAGGTGGTCAATACAGTTCCAGCAAATATGCCAACAAAGAGGGTGCTGCGAAAGTTGCAGGTTATAGTGTGGTTGATTTAGGCGCTGCTTATCAATTTAAACTAAATACGACCGATGCATTGCTACGCTTGAATATTAATAATCTGTTCAACAAGAAATACTGGCGTGATGCAGGTGAATTTTTGGGTGACGATTATTTATTCTTGGGTTCGCCGCGTACAGCAACCTTGTCATTCAATCTGAACTTCTAAATTGGCTGCTTAATCAGGTTATATTGCTATGGAAAATATAGAAATTGCAGCGTTTATTTTAAACGTTTTAGGTGTCTGGTTGACCTCCAAACAATATAAAGTCTGCTGGTTGGTGAATATTGTCGCTGTATTTTTATATATGATTATTTTTTATCGTGTTAATTTATTTGCAGACGCAGCATTACAAGCCGTATTTATCTTGATGCAACTGTATGGCTGGTATAGCTGGTCGAAGAAAAATCATGACCAGGCTATCACCGTGCAGATTGGCTATTTGAATAAAAAAATCTGGGTATATAGCCTGATTGTGGGTATTGTCGCCGGTCTGGTGATTGGCGCCTTATTTGCTCATTTCACCACAGCATCACTCCCTTGGTTGGATTCCATGTTGGCTTCTTTTAGCTTGGTGGCAAGTTATTGGGCGGCAAAAAAATATATTGAAAGCTGGGGATTATGGTGTGTGTTAGATGTGATTTATGTCGGCATGTATAGCTATAAGTCATTGTATTTAACCGCCGTGCTTTATTTTATTTTTATTCTTCTGGCACTCAATGGCTGGAGAATGTGGCGAAATCTTTATAGAGTGAAATTATCTTGAAATGACACTATTGCAAATAGAAATTTGAGGTGATGCTCTTTCCTTTAAAAAAAGTATTTATAGACTAAAAACTTTATTTGAATTGGCCGCAGCTTGAAGATGTTGCTGATATTTTGTGAAAGCTAGCTACCATACATTCAAAGCGAACCGAAGTTCGCTTTGAATGTATTTCACTTCTTAAAAGAACCCGGCTGGTTTGGTCGAATAGCTGACTAGCAAGTTTTTAGTCTGCTGATAATGATCCAGCATCATTCTGTGATTCTCACGTCCAATGCCTGATTTTTTATAACCACCGAAAGCCGCATGCGCAGGATAGATGTGATAACAGTTGGTCCACACCCGACCCGCCTGAATAGCACGACCAGCGCGGTAGGTGGTATGTGCCGAACGTGACCAGACACCGGCACCGAGTCCGTAAATCGTATCGTTGGCGATCTTGATCGCATCGTCGAAGTCTTTAAAGGTGGTCACAGCCAGTACAGGTCCGAAGATTTCATCCTGAAAGGTCTTCATGTCATTGGTGCCTTTAAAGATGGTCGGTTCAATATAGAAACCTTGACCGACTTCCTGACGTGCTTCACCACCGGTCAGGATCTGTGCACCTTCTTCACGGCCAGTGGC
>NZ_JAFCUI010000018.1:0-19139 GCF_049896445.1 Acinetobacter sp. TWP2-2-3 | reverse complement strand
CCCCTTTCTCTGATGAGGTCCAGAAGCAATACAACCCATCCAATGAACGGATTCAACACGCCAATTACAAGATGGATTTAGAGATCGCTAAATTGAAACGATCTCTATGAATCACACACATAATGGCTGTTATACGAAATTGAAAAATCCTAGACTCATATCTAGGGTTTAAATTTAAAAAACACATAAAAATTAATAATATGGTATCAATATTGTCCCATTGTAATTTGTTTCAATTCTAATGAATTATCAAACTCAAAATGTAAATATTTATCAAATATTTTGTATTTAAGCCAACTGTTACTTTCTCTTTCGGGGATTCCAAATAAATAAGCTACAGATTGCATCGTACTTTTTTGATTAATACCTGTGATCAGATTTTCTAAAAACGGGTATGGGTAATATTCTTCATTCTCTTTGACGTAGATGAAAATGGTATCTAGTATCTGATGTTCATTAAACCTGAACGTAATACCTCTCTTAAAAAATTGCCAATAGGATAGCTTTTCTCCACCAAAATTAGTCTCTAATGAGTCAAACTCACTTGCAACAAGAATAACTGCTTTCAAAATATCTGAACTTGACTCTTTAGTTCCAAGACAAGATAAAAAAACCTCTGCATCACCTGAAAAATTCACTTATGACATACCTAAATTAAAATTTTCTTTATTCTTTGGTTTTATCATATTAAAAATGAAATCTCTGATTCAAAGTTAAAATTTTCAAAAGCTGTATCCATTTAACATAAAATCTCTTATACGAAGCCAAAAATGGGAGCTATAAGCTCCCATTTTTAGTCTTTAATTCGCTTTTTCGCTTCGTCATAAACTATGCTATCAGCTCGTTTTCCGACGGTAATGAGCAGGATAACTACCTGATCATCTTTAACTTGATAGACAAGTCGGACACCAGCTTTTAATAATTTGATTTTATAGCAACCTGCAAGATCGCCTCTAAGCATATTCTTTGGAATATGTGGCTGCTCTATGACTTTGGCTAGTTTCTTTTTAAATTGATCTCGTATAGCAACAGGGAGTTTTTCCCATTCTGCTGTAAATTCCTTGTGACGTAAAAGCTTATAAGTCATCTAATGTGACTTCCTCAAACATCTCTTTAGGATCATTAATGCGCTTACGAACAAGAGCTAATAATTCTTCATCTTCTTCTGAAAGCAAAGCTTTTTTGACAGGCAGTTTCCCAGTCGTAGCAACATACTCAAGAATACTAGTGAAGAAATCCGTAGGTGCAATACCTTGCTCTTTAAGGATTGAATAAGATTTTTCTTTAAGGGCTTCATCGATCCTGAAGTTAACAGTAGCCATCATATTTCCCAAGTATTTAATGTACTAGGAATATTGTAATGCAAATTGCATTACAAGTCGACTTCGCATAACAGCCATTATGTTAAATGAAAATAAATGAGTTAAAGAGCAGCTTCTAGCAGAACTATCATTAAAAGCTGAAAACATAGATATATGATTGATGCATATATCATTATCTGAGACATTTTATCTAAACTAAAAAAAGTGTAGCTTATTAAAATATTTAAAAAAATTACTAAAATTGTAGAAAAAAGGATATTCAAAAAATTATTAACTTTATGTTTTTTTATAAACCTAAAGATTATATAAATGAGCAAACTTGATGCTGAATTTATACAAAATATAATTGGGTAAAATAGCATGAAAAAGAAATTTGATATTGAAATTATGAATCCAAATAGATTTAATCCGATAAAAATTTTCCAAAATTTATGCATATTTTACTCATTAATTATCAATTTTTTCTAAAATTAACATAATACACCTTATATGTAATGCTTGATATTTCTCTTTAAATATCATTATATTAAAGCAAGCCGTTCTGGAATATAGGACACCAGAGCGGCTTTTTATTGATTATTCATGTTCCACGCTTAAAATTTGAACAGTGTTTCATGATTTTTATAAGTTAAACTAAATTTAGTTGCTAATCCCAATAAGCTATTCACTAACTTGTAAATATCGGTATACCGCCTGACGACTAATCCCAAAAGCTTTCCCTAATGCCATTTTCGATGGATACTTCCCCTCCTTCCATGCTTGTCGTAAAGCTTCAGCTTGGTCAGGCTTTAGTTTATGCACCCGACCTTTGTACTTCCCCTGAGCAGAGGCGAGTTTTATTCCTTCCTTTTGCCGCTCTAAAATGATCTCACGTTCGAACTGTGCAAAAGCACCCATCATTTGAAGCATCAAATTATCCATCGGGGTGGATTCGGCTGTAAAAGTAATATTTTCTTTTACAAACTGGATGGCGATTCCTCGTTTGACCAGTTTATCTACTTCAGTGACCAAATCTTTTAGGCTTCGCGCAAAACGATCCATTGAATGTACAATCACCCTGTCCCCTTCCCGGACATAGTTCAACATTTCCTGAAATTTAGGTCGGTCAGTATTTTTACCTGAAGCACGGTCAACAAAAATCCGATCAACCTCAATTCCTTCAAGTTGACGTCCAGTGTTTTGCTCGACAGAACTTACCCGGACATACCCTACTTTTTGGCCTTTCACTTTTTCACGCCCCAATTGGATAAAAATGAACAATTTCGTAAATTATAAATCTTTAACACTAAAGTTACATGTTACTTATGATTAAAAATCATTTAAATGATACATAATTTCATGAACTTTCAGATTGTAACTTTAGGGTATACTCTAAATTTACATATTTAAATAACGAGTTTTTTCTCACTCATAAGAATTTGCAAGAATATATATACATTTATTGACATTAAGTAATTTAAATAAAATCAATATACGTATTTACATATATGTGGAAATACGTATATAAGTATATCTGAGTTTCTAATAGCAGTGTTAGTCAAAATGTTCTCGACCATAAAGATTTATCACAATCCTGAGTGTGGTACATCAAGGAATACCTTAGCTTTAATTCAAAATGCAGGAATTGAACCAATCGTTATTGAATATCTAATTACCCCACCTTCGAAAGCAGAATTAATTGAACTTATTCGTAGTGCTGGTTTAAGTGTTAGAGAAGCAATTCGTAAAAATGTACCTCCATATTCTGATTTAGAAATTGTTCGGGAAGATTGGTCTGATGAACAGCTTTTAAATTTTATGCTTCAACATCCTATTTTGATTAACCGCCCATTCGTTGTTACGGATTTAGGTACACGTTTGTGTCGTCCTTCTGAAGTTGTTTTGGATATTCTCCCGTTTCCTCAGAAAGGCGCATTTAGCAAAGAAGATGGTGAAAAAATTATTGATGAAAATGGCCAAAGAATTAAATAGTACTTTCTCATCTCTTGAATGGAAAGAATGTGAAGGAGATTTATATGGATCAAGTTAATTTTTTTAAATGCTTATCAGATGAAACACGTCTCAATATAGTGACATTAATTGTTGAAAATAAAGAACTATGTGTATGTGATTTGACTGAAAAACTACAACTCAGTCAACCGAAAATTTCAAGACATTTAGCCCTTTTACGTGCTTCAGGGCTACTTCAAGATCGCAGACAAGGCCAATGGGTTTACTACAGTATCAATCCAAAATTGGCCAACTGGTGTTATGAAATTTTAGATATTTTGAAGACGGTTCAATCTCAATCAAAGCTGGATGATCAACACCCCCTTTCTGTAAATAGTTATTGTGAGTAATTCAATGAAATTTTTATTTTTATGTACTGGAAATAGCTGCCGTAGCATTTTGTCTGAAGTTTTGTTTAATAGCCGAGCACCAGAAGGTTGGAAAGCCTATAGCGCTGGGAGTAAGCCTTCAGGTCAAGTTCACCCGCTAACTTTAGAAACCCTTGAAAACTTAGGATTATCTACCGAAGGTTTATGGAGTAAAACGATTAATGATTGTGAACAATATCAACCTGATGTTGTGATCACAGTATGTGATTCTGCTGCTCAAGAAGCATGTCCACTTTATTTGGGTGGAGCAATCAAGGCACATTGGGGCTTGGCTGATCCTTCACACTTAGACGTGAATAAAGAAGAAAAAATGAAAGCCTTTATGAGCACTGTTGAACATATCAATCGTCGCTTAGATGCTTTATTTAAACTTAATGTAGATAAACTATCTCGCTCAGAATTGATTGCAGCAATTAATCAAATTTCGAACGTTGAGTAAGTGAAATGTCTGAAAAACGCTTATCTTTTTTAGATCGCAACCTGACGCTATGGATTTTTATTGCCATGGCCTTAGGCATTGCCATCGGAAACTTCTTTCCTCAGGCTTCTGTCGCACTCGATAAATTAAGCATTGATTCAGTGAATATTCCAATCGCGATTGGTCTTATTCTAATGATGTATCCACCACTGGCAAAAGTGAACTATGCGACTTTGCCACAAGTGTTTAAGGATAAGAAAACCCTTACTTTGTCCTTAGTACAAAACTGGCTGATCGCGCCAGTACTCATGTTTGCCCTGGCAATCATATTTTTACATAGTTATCCAGAATATATGACCGGTGTCATCCTGATTGGTCTTGCTCGATGTATTGCCATGGTTCTGGTGTGGAATGGCTTGGCCTGTGGTGATAATCAATATGTTGCAGCATTAGTTGCCTTTAACAGCATCTTCCAGATTCTATTTTTCAGTACCTATGCCTGGTTATTCCTGACCTTCCTTCCACCCTATTTTGGTGTCGCTTCGCAGGTCATTAATGTCGATTTCTGGACCATCACCCATGCTGTTCTGGTTTATCTTGGTATTCCGTTCTTATTAGGTTTCTTAACGCGATGGATTTTGGTGAAACAGAAAGGCGTGGAATGGTATGAAACCAAGTTCATTCCGAAAATCAGTCCGCTGAGTTTAATGGCTTTGCTGTTCACCATTCTGGCCATGTTTAGCCTAAAAGGCGGTGATGTCGTGAGTCTTCCGCTTGAAGTTTTACGCATCGCGATTCCTTTAACCATTTACTTCGTTTTAATGTTCTTCATCAGCTTCTTTATGAGTAAATGGATGGGCAATGACTATCCTAAGACCACAGCAATTGCATTTACCGCAGCGGGGAATAATTTTGAATTATCACTTGCAGTAGCGATTGCAACTTTTGGTATCGCTTCGCCTGTTGCTTTTACCACGATTATTGGCCCACTGGTCGAAGTTCCTGTGTTGATTGCCTTGGTGAGTGTTTCACTCTGGCTGAGAAAGAAAGTTTTTAAAGAGGCCTAACTCTATGAATCTCCCAAATGTAGATCTAAATCTTCTTGAGCAACCCACCTTTGAAAAAGTTCAAGCCAAAGAACTTGCTCATCCTCCGCGAATTTTGCTGCTGTATGGCTCTAATCGAGAACGTTCTTACAGTCGCCTTGCAGTTCTTGAAGCCGGTCGAATCCTTGAGCATTTTGGGGCGGAAATAAAAATCTTTCATCCTAAAGGGCTTCCTTTACCAGAAGATGCGGATACTGAGCATCCAAAAGTAAAAGAACTGCATGAGCTTTTAGCATGGTCAGAAGGCATGGTCTGGTGTTCACCTGAACGCCATGGTTCTATGAGTTCAATCTTTAAATCTCAAATCGACTGGATTCCACTGGCAGGAGGGGCAATCCGTGCTACCCAAGGTAAAACTCTTGCCTTGATGCAAGTCAGTGGCGGATCACAGTCATTTAACAGCCTGAACCAGATGCGTATTTTGGGGCGGTGGATGCGGATGATCACCATTCCAAATCAGTCTTCAGTTCCAAAAGCTTTTTTGGAGTTTGAAGAAGATGGACGAATGAAACCTTCGGCTTTCTATGACCGGATTGTGGATGTGATGGAAGAGTTATTTAAGTTCACCCTACTGACTCGTGGACAAAGCAAATACCTGACAGATCGTTATTCTGAACGCAAGGAATCGGCTGAAGAGTTGTCCAAGCGTGTAAATCAGCGCAGTTTATAAATGCTGGATGGTATTAAATACTGCGCCTCATTGCCAGGTCAGTAACACTTTTATGCTGTACCGATGAAGTGCTGTTAAAGGTACAATGAATATTGTAAAAACCCAGTCTTCATGATTGGGTTTTTACATTAAAGAAGTCAGAGATAAATAAGGAAAAGGTGAAGGCTTTGAACCAGAAACAGACTGAAACTGATGTGATCATTATCGGTGGTGGGCAGGCCGCTTTATCTACCGCTTATTTTTTAAAGCGCAAGAAAATCCCATTCATTATATTGGATGAGCAAAATCAAGCGGGGGGTGCCTGGCTGCATACCTGGGAGTCATTTCGTCTTTTTTCTCCTAATACCTGGAGTTCTCTATCCGGTTGGATGATGCCCATCACTGAACAGACCTATCCAACACGAAATGAGGTGATCCAGTATTTATCGGCTTATGAACAGAGATATCAATTTTCGATTGTTCGTCCAGTACATGTCGATCGTGTGGAATCGAAGGGAAAGTATTTAGACGTATATGCTGGAGAAAAGTTTTGGCGAGCCAAGGTGGTGGTCAGTGCAACAGGGACATGGCGCCAGCCGTTTATTCCTGATTATCCGGGACAGGAAAACTTTCAAGGCACGCAGTTACATTCAGCCCATTACCTGAATGCAGATTCATTTAAAGATAAGAAAGTCATCGTGGTGGGTGGGGGGAATTCGGGCGCGCAAATACTCGCTGAGGTTTCACAAGTTGCTGAAACCATTTGGGTCACAAAAACTCCGCCTCAATTTTTACCTGATGATGTCGATGGTCGAGTACTGTTTTTAAGAGCAACTGAGCGTTTAAAAGTACAACAAGAAGGAAGAAAAGTTGACCAGCCAATAGGTGGCCTAGGTGATATTGTGATGATCGATAGTGTCAAAGAGGCAAGGAATAGAGGAGTCTTACATAGCCGTCCACCTTTTCAATCTTTAGCTACAGATGCAGTTATTTGGCCAGATGGAAAAAAAGAGAAAATTGATGTGATTATTTGGTGTACTGGATTTAAGGCTTCATTAAATCATCTAAAAAGTATAGATATAGTAGAGCGAGATAACTTTGTAGAAGTTCAAAATGGAAGGTCTATTAAGTTACCTAACTTGTGGTTAGTTGGATATGGAGATTGGACAGGTATGGCATCTGCAACATTAATTGGCGTTTCTAGAACAGCGAGAGCTACAGTAGATGAGATCTTCACTTATCTACAAGAAATTAATACTAAAAAATTTTCAGAATAATTATCCATATCGAGTATAAGAATTTTAGAATCGGTTTTGTGTCTAGGCTACTGGGAGCATTCCAATATTTTGATTATTATTTCACTAAAAGTGTCTACAAGATCATGCTCTTCATTAAGCCATAATTTTTGATATTTAAACCTAATTTCATGAATTGCACTAAAAAGAGGGAACTCTTTCATAATTTATAATTAAATTAGAAGTTTTCTTAGGAAGCTGTTTAATATTATTGATATCTATACAGTTTTTCTTGTAAAAGCGCTTCATTTATAGTGAGTATTTCAATAAAATAAGGGAGCTAGCTCCCTTATTTTATTCATTTGCTAATTAAAGATTACTCGCAACTTGATATGTGATGAATGAAAAGATGTAGGCTAATGCAAACAAATAAGTTGCCATAATGATGGGCTGTTTCCAGCTGCCAGTTTCTCGTCTAATTGTTGCTAACGTAGCAAGACAATGGGGAGCAAAAATAAACCATACCAATAATGATAAACCTGTGGCTAACCCCCATCCATCCGGGCCTGAAATTTGACTTAACAGACTTTGAGTTACTGTATCTTCATCACCTGACATCGCATAAATTACCCCAAGAGCAGCAATTACAACTTCCCTTGCTGCCATAGCAGGAATGAGTGCAATACATATTTCCCATGTAAACCCAATAGGCGCAAATATAGGATGAATTAAATGCCCTAACTGACCAGCTAAACTATAGTTAATGGCCGGCATGGTTGCATTATCTGGTGGTTGAGGGAACGTGACTAGCACCCATAACAAGATAGACAGCGCAACGATAATGCCACCAACTCGTTTTAAGAAAATAGTTGCCCTATCATATAAGCCTAATGCAATATTTCTAATATCTGGAATTCGGTATGTGGGAAGTTCAAAAATAAAAATACTTTCAGTTTTATCTTTTCGAACCAACTTCAGAAAGACTGAAACTAATAACGCTGAGACTATTCCCGACATATAAAGACCAAAAAGGACTAATCCTTGCAGACTTAACCAGCCGTAGATTAATTGGTTGGGAATAAATGCCGCGATCAATAAAGCATATACTGGCAATCTTGCTGAACAGGTCATCAAGGGTGCAATCATAATTGTTGCTAATCGGTCCCGTTCAGAGCTGATACTTCTGGTTGCCATAATTCCGGGAATGGCACAAGCAAAACTGGATAGCAGAGGAATAAATGAACGGCCGCTAAGCCCGGCTTTAGACATTAATTTATCTAAAAGAAATGCTGCCCGGGGTAAATAGCCTGACTCTTCAAGCATTAAAATGAAGAAGAATAAAATCAAAATCTGAGGCATATATGCAAGCACGCTACCTGCACCAGCAATTACCCCATCCACAACCAAGCTTTTTAATAGAGGATGTTGGATTAGTGGTCCAATAAAATCACTGAGCCATGCGACAAAATTTTCAATGAATTCTATAAAAGGTGTTGCCCATATAAATACCGCTTGGAACATCACAAACATGGTTAAAGTTAAGATTACTAAACCTAATACAGGATGTAGAAAAATTTTATCTAGAAATGCGGTTCTTTTATCACCATTGTCATTATTTAAAATAACTTGTTTGGTGATTTGTTTGACCTGTTCAAAATGACTTAATTCAGAATGATAAGGAGTAATAAAAAGATTTTTTTGATCTAATTGATTAATTAAATCTTGAATTCCTTTTGTTTTAACTGCGACAGCTTCAACTACAGGGATACCTAACAGTTGAGACAGTTTATCCTTATCAATGGAAATACCACGCTTTTTGACCTCATCCATCATATTTAATACAAGAATCATAGGGCGATTTAAAGCACGAACTTCGAGAACCAAGCTCAAATGTAAGCTTAAATTTGTGGCATCTACGACGCATATAAAAATGTCGGGTAGAATTTCACCTTTTAGCTCGCCCAAACAAACTGCCCTGGTGACTTCTTCATCTAAACTACTAGGTTTTAAACTGTAAGTTCCGGGTAAGTCCAATACTCGTATTGCATCACCAGAAGGTAAGTTAAAAGAACCTTCTTTTCTTTCTACGGTAACCCCAGCATAGTTGGCAACTTTTTGTCGCGTACCAGTAAGTGTATTAAATAAAGAGGTTTTTCCGCAATTTGGATTACCGACTAATGCAATATTCTTAATCTTCATTGGATACTAACTCTACAAAAATTCTTTCAGCTTCATTCTTTCTTAATGCGAATCTTGAAGTTTCAATCTGAACTAAAACAGGATCTCCGCCAAAAACACCTTTAGCGAGTACTTGTAGAGTTTCACCCTCTCTAAAACCTAATAGTTGGAGCCGTTCCAATACGGGATCAGTGGTATGACTGTATTGATTACCTTTTTTGAGATCTCTAATTTTGACGATCTGATTTTGTTTAACTTGAAATAGATTCATTTTCGATACTCTTACTTCAAAGCCAAAATCTTTCGAGCACCATTAAGCACGAATAAAGAAACCAGGATGCCAATGATTAAGTCTGGATAAGCTGATCCCGTCCACGCCACGAGTACACCGGCAAATATAACGCCCATATTTACGACAACGTCATTCGCCGAGAAAATCCAACTGGCTTTCATATGTGCGCCATCTTCTCGATGACCAGAAATAAGATATAAGCATGTCACGTTAGCTATAAGTGCGAGCAGGCCAATAACAATCATGAGCGTTGATTCTGGCTCGCTTCCAAACATGAATCGTCTAATGACATCAATAATCACGATGACAGCAAGTAATAACTGAATCCAACCTGCGAAATGGGCTGCTTTCACTTGATATTTCGCAGCTTTTCCGACGGCATATAGCGCAATACCATAAACGGCTGCATCGGCAAACATATCTAGAGAATCAGCAATCAATCCTGTAGACGCAGCAATAATTCCGCTGATGAATTCTATAAAGAACAGTAGAGCATTAATTCCTAATAACAGTTTAAGTACTTTAGCTTGTCTCACAGGATCAGGTTCATTAGGTATATCGCCTGTAGAAAGCTGTGTTTCATCAAGTTTCGCCCCAAAACCCAGTCCTTCGAGTTTAGCCGTAATTTGCTGAATCCCTTCATTATGGAAGACTTTCAGTTTTCGATTGGGAAGATCAAAAGTAAGACCTTTAACTGCTTCAATATCTGCAAGAGCCATACGGACCATTTGCTCTTCAGCAGAGCAATCCATTTTAGGAATGGTATAGGTACTTGTTTGCTTAGCCTGTTGATTGCTTATATAAGTTTCAGTCTTCACAAGCTTTGCACCAAAACCCAAAGCTTCAAGTTTGGTAGTTATATTTTCATCTTTTTGATTATGTAGAACCTTTAAAGACCGGTTAGGTAAATCAAAGATGAGTTTTTGAACACCATCAATTGAAGATAGCGCCATACGAACCATCTGTTCTTCCGCAGAACAATCCATTTTGGGAACTAAGTATTCACTCATGTAGTGCGAATCTTTTAAAACGTTTTCAGTGCTTAAATTTTCTTTGGGATCAGAACCACAACAGGATTGAGCGGTATCTTCACAACTGTTTGAAGTGTTACAGCAAGGAGATGAAGATTTTTCTTCTTCCTCTTCACCACAACAGCTAGGCGTATTATCACAATTCTTTGAATTGCTTGCTTCTGCAATTGATGGATGATTTTCTTGTTGAGATTTCTTATCTTCGCATGGTGTTTCTTTACTACATCCACAGCCACTCATAGTTATACCCATTAAAAAAATTTATAAACTTTGAATATTAGAATCCCTATAGTTACTATAGAGTCAAGATTTTTTGGAAATACCAACTCAATGCATTTAAAAATTGGTGAACTCTCTAAAAAAACCTCATGTTCAGTATTAACAATTAGGTTTTATGAAAAGGAAGGTTTAATTCCGGAACCCGAAAGAACGGAAGGAAATTACCGCCTTTACGATATAGGCTATGTTGAGCGAATTAAGTTTATTTTGAATTGCCGAACTTTAAATATGAGTTTGAATGAAATTCGTCAATTACTCACCTATAAAGATAATCCCAAGAAAAATTGTTCAGATGTGAATGAATTAATTGACTTACATGTCAGTGCTATCAGAGAAAATATAATCAAGCAACAAAAGCTTATTGAACAATTATCTGATTTAAGAGGTACTTGTGATGGCTTATGTACAATTGACCAATGTGGAGTTCTAAAAAATCTAGCTTGATTATCTAGACCTATGCTTTTTTCAAAAATTCTGTATATCTTTACTTAAGGCTGCAAAAAGATTAAGGTGACTTAAATTTTGTGATCAGATCTTAGATAGATCTGGACAGCTTCTTATTGGTGTTTTAAATACAGATTTGTGTATGAAGAGAAAAACATTTCTAATCCAGATATTGGTACTCTTATTCACATTCCAGAATATTTGGAGTGTGGCAGAGGCTGCGTGTCTGCATGAAATGCCAAACATACCCAATTCAATACTCTCTAATCCAATCGATTTAGACGAAAAGAGTGATAGTCCTCGTCAAGCACTTTATTCCCTAGAAAACTATAAAGAAATCTATGACTATTGTCAGAAGGTTTGTTTTAACGAAAAGTGCAGTCATTTCTCAAATACAATCGTGATTCAGATTGACCCACCCGATGATCTGAAGCTTAAAGCTAATTTTGAGACCGGCATTACCCCAACTTATTTGGGAATAACTTTTTATAAACCCCCTTATCTGGATCAATTAACCCCGCCTCCCGATTTGCCCCTACTATTGGTGGGGTAGTCTTATAAAAGCCCACCACTCCTAATTTCATTATGCGTGGGGCATTTTCATGTCAAAAAACAAATTACATCAGGATACCTCCATCCTGAATTTATCCTGGTCAGCCTTAGGTAGCGGTATCTTGCTATCTGCAATGATCAGCTTCAGTACTTCCGTAGTCGCCAGTACTCAAGATTTAACGCTGCAGCAAGCTATTGAGCAGGTTAACCAATATCAAGCGTCCCAAAATTTCTGGGAAACGCAAAACAGCATTAATGCCACGAATCTTCAGCAAAGTAAGCTGTTTAAAAATCCTGAACTGTCAGTTGAACAAACGGGATTTGGTTCAAATAATGAAAAAGAGCTTACCATTGGCATATCACAACCCTTGGATATTTTTGGTGAGCGAAGAGCAAACCAAAAATTAGCCAGTCTCTCTACAGATAAAACAGCGCTGAAACAGAAGATTTATCAAGCACAAATTGAGCTTGCAGTGAAATATGTATGGTCACAACTGGCCATTGCTGAACTTGAAAAAAACATTGTCAATGAACAACTTCGGGTGAGCCAAGAAAACCTTCAAGCAATCGAAAAGCGCTTTAATGCAGGCAGTATTGCCCAAGTAGATGTAAATCGCGCACGTTTAAGCCATGCTGAAAATATCCGTCTTTTTAGACAGGCAGACTTACAGGTACAAGTGGCCACCCAACAATTATCAAATTTATGGGGTACGTCTGATAAGTCATTGCAGGTAAACCTCTCTTCACAAAAGCTCTGGCCAAAATCGACTCATGGGCAGGTTCAAGAATATTTAGCGGAAAACTACGTTGAGAAATATCGAGCTTTACTGGTATTAGAGTCTCAAGCAACGGTTGATCAACTAAGGGCAAAGGCACGTCCTAACCCCACTTTAAACCTAGGTGTCAACCGCACCCAATCCTTGGAAAACTCCACACAAAATCAATTAGTAGTCGGAGTCAGTGTACCGCTTAATATTTTCGATCGTCAGCAAAATGGCATAAAAATCGCGCAAGAAAAAATGAACTTATTAGAGCGTCAGAAAGAGTTTTATCTGAAGCAAAATGCGCTGCAAATAGGCACAATTTTAACCGAGTTGCAGGGTTTAGAGCTGCAATTCAAAGTCGTTGACGAGACTCAAATTCCTTTGGCGACTCAAGTTCAAAGTAAGACGCTACAAGGTTTCTTGGCAGGCAAGTTTGCTTTAACCGATGTTCAGCAAGCCACGCTTCAATTACAAGACATCCGTCTGCGTAAAGTCCAGTTGTTACGGGATGGCTGGCAAAAGGCCATTGAAGCAGAAAGTTTGAGCTTAGGCATTAGCCCAAGTGAAGTCATGTCGAAAGATGCTATTGCACAAATCAATCAAAACTTATGGCAAGACATACAGGCCATGCCTGTCATTGGTGGGGGAAATTAACATGTTCGATCTTAAAAACAGCTTAAAAAAACAGAGCGGAAAAATCTCTCAACCTCTACTGATTGGTTTGGTCATCGGCGCAACCGTACTCCTCAGTATTTTCTTGATCTTGTCGGGTAAGAATAAATCTGAAACATCAGATGAACATGCAGAGGAAGAAGGCGCAGAGGAACATGGAAGTGAAGAACATGGCGGTGAAACCGAAGAGCATGCAGAAGGCGTGAGCCTGACGGCCAAGCAACTGGTGGAACAGGGCATACAGTTATCAGCGGTCGATCAAGGTCCGGTGGTTAAATTAAGTTCTTATCCTGCCAAACTCAATGTGAATACGGATCAGCAAGCGCATGTCTCACCGAGTTTTAGCGGTCATGTAGAAAATGTTTATGTAGAACTCGGCCAAAAAGTTCAGAAAGGGCAGCCTTTGGCTACATTGCTTGTTCCTGATCTAGTTGATCAGCAGGCCAATCTTAAAATTGAACAAACCAATCTGGAACTGGCGAAACAAGACTTTGAGCGTGAGCGTCAATTGTGGTCACAGGGTATCTCAGCAAAACAGGACTATCAACGGGCTTATAACAGTTATAAACGGGCACAAATTCAGGTTCAAGCGGCCCAATCACGTTTAAGCGCATTTGGTGCAGTGAATGCTAGTAACGGGCGCTATATTTTAAAAGCCCCAATTTCTGGCGTGATCAGTAAAAAGGATTTGGTTCTCGGGGAAAATGTTCAGTTAGCCGATCAACTCTTTACGATAGACCGGTTAGATCAACTCTGGCTTGAATTTATTGTTCCAAATTCTGAAATTATGGGCTTAGCCCCGAATCAAAAGATCGAATTTAAATCCTTGCAAACAGAAAAGGTTTATCAAGCTGTTATTCAGACTTTAAATACTGAAGCGGATATTCAAACAGGTCGTCTTCAGGTGCGAGCAAAAGTTGAATCGAATGCAACCGAATTACGTCCAAACTTGATGGTGAACGTACAGTTGCAACAACGGAGTGAAAGTACCGCATTACGGGTACTTAAGTCCGCAGTTCAGAATGTCGATGAAAAAGATGTGGTTTTTGTCGCCACTCAGCATGGACAAAAAGTTGAATTCAGTCCGCAACCTGTGAAATTAGGGCAATCATCTGGGGAGAGCCAATGGATTGAAGTGGTGAGTGGGCTTAGTCAGGGACAAAAATATGCCGCTCAAGGCAGTTTTTTACTGAAATCCGAGCTGGAAAAAGGAGAGGCTTCACATGAGCACTGAAACTCCTCAAATTCCAGACCACGAATCGGTAAAACCTGAAGGACTGTTTGATCGACTGATCCAGTTTTCTATCCATAACGCAATCTGGGTCATGCTGTTTATTGCGGCTTGGATTGCTATTGGTATTTATAGTTATCAAAAGTTACCGATTGATGCTGTACCAGATATTACCAATACTCAGGTGCAGATTAACACTTCAGCCAATGGTTTTACGGCTTTAGAAATGGAACAGCGGATTACATATCCAATCGAGAATGCCATGTCAGGCATGCCGAAAATGGAACAAACCCGTTCGATTTCACGCTACGGCTTATCGCAAGTGACCATCATTTTTGAAGATGGCACGGATATTTACTGGGCCAGACAGCTTATCAACCAGCGCTTGCAAGAAGCAATGGGAGAAATGCCTGAAGATGTGCAACCTAACATGTCGCCTATTTCGACAGGTTTAGGTGAAATCTATCAATGGGTGATTAAAGCCGAACCAAATGCTAAAAAGCCGGATGGAACCCCTTATTCGGCGATGGATTTACGTGAAATTCAGGATTGGATTGTAAGACCGCAATTACAGCGCGTAAAAGGCGTTGCTGAGATCAACAGTATCGGTGGCTTTAATAAAACCTATGTGGTTGCCCCTGATCTGAACCGATTGCAACAATTGCAAATTCCTTTGTCTGATTTACAAACTGCCTTAACAGAGAATAATGAAAACCGTGGTGCTGGCTATATTGAGAAAAATGGACAACAGCTAACGGTTCGTGTTCCCGGCACTTTAAACACGATTGAAGATATCCAGAACATCAGTATTGCCAATAAAAACGGCTATCCGATTCGGGTGGCAGATGTCGCCAATGTCTCAATTGGTCATGACTTAAGAACAGGGGCTGCAACCTATAATGGTGAAGAAACTGTATTGGGTATTGCCATGATGATGATGGGAGAAAATAGCCGTACCGTTGCTCAAGCCATTGATGAAAAGGTGCAATCGATCCAGCAATCGCTACCTAAAGGTGTGGTGATTGAGACTGTGTATGACCGTACGCATTTGGTTGATCGGGCGATCAAAACCGTTCAGAAAAATTTGATTGAGGGTGCAATCCTCGTCATTGTTATTTTATTTCTCTTTCTAGGTAATTTCCGTGCTGCGCTGATCACGGCTTGCGTTATTCCACTGTCAATGCTGTTTACCTTGACGGGAATGGCAGAGCAGAAGATTAGTGCAAATCTGATGAGTTTAGGGGCACTGGACTTCGGTATTATTATTGATGGTGCAGTGGTTATTGTAGAAAACTGTATCCGTCGGCTAGCAGAAGCTCAGAAGCTGAAAGGTGGTTTACTTAGCCGTTCTGAAAGATTTAAAGAAGTCTTCTTGGCTGCAAAACAGGCGCGTCGTCCTCTGATTTTTGGACAGTTAATTATTTTGGTGGTTTATCTACCTATCTTTACCCTGACGGGTGTAGAAGCCAAACTTTTCCATCCTATGGCAATGACTGTTGTACTGGCTTTAATTGGGGCCATGATTTTATCTGTCACTTTTGTGCCAGCCGCAGTTGCCCTATTTGTCACTGGAGAAGTCAAGGAAACCGAAAGTCGCTGGATGCATTGGCTTAAAACCAAATATGAACTGCTTTTAGATAAAGCCTATGAGCTTCGTTTATTTGTGACTATTGTGGCTGCCTGTATTTTAGTGCTTACGGGCGTGCTAGCCACTCAAACAGGTAGCGAGTTTGCACCTCAACTGGGTGAAGGTGATTTTGCTGTTCAGCAAATGCGTTCCCCAAGTACAGGGTTAGAACAGTCACTGAGAATGCAGGAAAATACTGAAAAGTTACTGTTGAAAGAATTTCCTGAAATTAAAGCGATCTTTGCTCGTACCGGTACAGCAGAAGTGGCCACAGATGTTATGCCACCCAACATTTCAGATGGCGTGGTACTGTTAAAACCTCATGATGAATGGCCTGATCCAAAACAAACGATTGATGAGCTTCGCCAAAGAATGATTACTTTCTTAGCGACATTGCCGGGAAATAACAGTGAGTTCTCGCAACCCATTGAACTGCGCTTTAACGAGTTAATTTCAGGGGTGCGAAGTGATGTGGGTGTCAAATTATTTGGTGATGACATGGAGATTCTAAATCGCGAAGCGAATAAAATTTCTCAAAAAATTAACTCAATTTCAGGCGCGACAGCCGTTAATGTAGAACAGACCAGTGGCTTACCCTTGTTGAATGTAGAGGTGGATAAGTCCAGAGCTGCACAATATGGCTTGTCGGTAAGAGCAATTCAGGATCTGGTAGCTACAAGTGTCGGTGGCCAGAATGTTGGAACAATTTTACAGGGAGACAAGCGTTTTGATTTTGTCATCCGTCTAGATGAATCCCAGCGTAGTCCTGAACAGTTAGCGGTACTTCCTATTCAATTGCCAAATGGTGGTTTAGTCCAACTGCAAGATGTGGCACGCGTTGAAAATATCCTGGGTATTAATCAGGTCAGCCGTGAAAATGGTAAACGTCGAGTGGTTATTACTGCAAATGTAGAAGGACGTGATTTAGGCTCATTCGTAACAGAGCTTCAGAGCACGTTATCCAAACAGGAATTACCAAGCGGTTATTGGATAGATTATGGCGGTCAATTTCAAAATCTGATGTCTGCAAAAGCGCGTATGCAATTGGTGGTTCCGCTCGCATTGTTGACGATCTTTATTTTATTGATGGCTGTATTCCATAATATCAAAGAAAGCTTACTGGTCTTTAGTGGTGTACCGTTTGCCTTATGTGGAGGCTTAATCGCGTTGTGGTTGCGTGACATTCCATTATCCATGTCAGCAGGGGTTGGCTTCATTGCACTATCGGGGGTGGCTGTACTGAATGGCTTAGTCATGCTCACCTTTATCAAAGAGTTGCGACAACAATATGACCTTTATTATGCAACGTGGCAGGGTGCAATTTTGCGTCTTAGACCTGTGCTGATGACCGCTTGTGTGGCGTCCCTTGGGTTTGTCCCGATGGCTTTGGCAACCGGAACTGGGGCAGAAGTACAGAGACCTTTAGCAACAGTGGTTATTGGAGGAATTATCTCCTCTACCCTGCTTACATTGGTTTTATTGCCCGTACTGTACCGCTGGATGAATGAAAAGAAAGTTTCTTAATCCAATAGATTAGTCGATTTACAGCAGAGATATTGGCTGTTATCCAATATCTCTGCTCATCATAAATAGAATAAGGAAAATATTTTATGTCAGAACATCATGATCATAGCCATGCGGTTGTTACTGAAGAAAATAGTAAGAAGTTAATGGTTGCCTTAGGTTTAACGACTACTTTTTTAATAGTAGAAGTTGTCGCTGCTTTTATTACCCAAAGTTTGGCTTTGTTATCTGATGCAGCTCATATGTTTACTGATGTAGCCGCTTTAGCTATTGCTCTTGCCGCTATCAAAATTGGTAAAAAAGCCGCAGATGATAAAAGAACTTTTGGCTATCAGCGATTTGAAATTTTAGCGGCTCTGTTTAATGCGGTGATGCTTTTTGTGGTAGCAATATATATTGTATATGAAGCTTATCAACGTTTTACGAACCCTGCTGAAATTCAAAGTGTTGAAATGATGATTGTCGCGGTCATTGGTTTGGTCGTAAATTTGATTTCAATGAAAATCCTTTCTGCTAGTGCTGAAGGAAGTCTAAATATAAAAGGTGCATATTTAGAAGTTCTTAGTGATGCTCTAGGATCGATAGGCGTGATTATCGGAGGAATAGTTATTTATTTTACCCAGTGGATGTGGGTAGATACCTTAATCGCTGTGTTAATTGGCTTCTGGGTCTTACCTCGAACTTGGGTTTTATTAAAACAAAGTATCCATATTTTGCTTGAAGGGGTTCCTGATGAGATTGATATTGAGTCGTTAAGAAATGATTTATTGATGCTAGAGGGTGTTGAAGGGATTCATCAGTTGAAAGTCTGGGCTATATCTTCAAAAAACATTCATTTAACTGCTCATTTAGTTGCTCCTAATAGCAATCCAGATCAGCTCTATCAAAAGGCCTTAGACGTTCTAAAACATAATCATAGTATTACTGAAATTACGTTACAAATAGAAAGTACGGAATGTAATACATTGGAACAGCATAAACATTAAAGTGCTGCTCTTTCTACATAATGGACAGATGACTAGGCTGATAAACCTTACCATTTTCCTGTATTACACTTCTATTTATCACACGCACTTTAAACGGCACTGTTGCAAATAACCACGAATGGTAAGCTGAAGACTGTTTTAGCTAAAGGTGCAGCATATGAATCCTTTCCATGGTCGGCATTTTCAGGGCGAAATCATTCTTTGGGCTGTGCGCTGGTATTGTAAATATGGCATTAGCTATCGTGAACTGCAGGAAATGCTGGCCGAACGGGGTGTGAATGTTGATCACACGACTATTTACCGTTGGGTTCAACGTTATGCTCCTGAAATATAAAAACGTTTACGCTGGTATTGGCGTAATCCTACAGATCTGAGCTCGTGGCATATTGATGAAACCTATGTAAAAGTGAATGGACGATGGTCTTATCTGTATCGTGCAGTCGATCAACGT
>NZ_JAFCUI010000017.1:0-28268 GCF_049896445.1 Acinetobacter sp. TWP2-2-3 | reverse complement strand
GGTATTGAAGTCATGCGTGCACTACGTAAAGGACAAGCATCGTCATTTTATTATGGTCAGCCTCAGGGTGAAGTGTGTCTAATCAACAGGGTTTTCGGTCTCTAAGTACTTTTTAAAGGGAACATCATCGACTCAAATCTCTATTTGCAACAGTGCCTAATTAAATCCCTTACAATTCAAATTTTTCAGCAACGACTTATCTTTGTTAAAATAGTATTAATTTATTTTTTTTAGGACAAACCTTAACAAAATTACAAATTTGTAATTTGGTTGTCATTTAGGTGTATATATCTAGGAATTAGTATATGAAGAAATTATTTTTTGGTCCAAGATATGATTAGATTCAATAATATATATATGAAGATTGTTTTAGTTATTTTTACTATAGTTTTTTCAACCAGTAGTTTTGCTGATGGGGGACTTCGTTTCTTAGAGAAAAATTTAGAAATAATTAACAATGAAAAAAGCAAAGGGTGTGAAGAGAATTAATTCAAAATTATAATGAAGCACATATAACTAGGAAAACTAAAAATTAGTTATTTTTAGTATGGTGTAACTAAGATTAATTAATTTTTTTAAATCGAATGATAAATATATTTATTGTTTTTAATTTATTCTTTACCATTTTCAAATTTTTAAATAATCCGAAAAGACTATTTTAAACTTTAGGGTTACATATGCTCCTATACATAGGCAGGAATAAATATGCAACTTAGTATATTTGCAACAATAGTACTGGAAAGATTCATGTAATAATGCTTAAAACTCTCTAATTAGTTAGGGAGGCATTGGAATTGGAGAAAAAAGTAAAGTGCCCACTAGCAAATGTGGTTATTGGAGGAATTATCTCATCAACCCTTCTTATGTTGGTTTTATTACCAATATTGTCCCGGTGGATAAATGAAAAGAAAGCTTCTTGACCAATTATAGTAAGCAATTTTTAGCAGAAATATTGAGGCTTACTCAAGTCTCTCAGCTAATCGTAAATAGAATAAGGAAACTATTGTATGTCAGAAGATCATTCTCAGAGCCACGCGGCTGTTACTGAAGAGAATAGTAAGAAGCTAATATTTACTGTAGGTTTGACCACTACGTTTTAATCGTAGAAATTATAACCGTTTTTATTACTCAAAGTTTAACTTTTGTGATTATCTAAAAACACATAGCGGTCGAATGGCCATATTAACTGACTTAAAATCAGTCGCATACTTTAATGTAGCGGTTCTGATAGCACAAAAGTTCGCAGCATGAAAACGGAACCGGCATAATTGATTTATAGTGAACCCATACACTAAGCATAATGATTTAGAGGACGATAATCCCAATGAAAAAATTCCTTTTAGGAGCTGTTGCCGCATCTGTTTTGGCCTTTTCAGGCAATGCTATGGCCAATTTTGTGGCAGGTCAGGACTATCAGGTGGTTGCAAAACCAGTCAAAGTCGAAAAACCGGGCAGAATTGAGGTACGTGAATTCTTCTGGTACGGCTGTGGTCACTGTTTCGCGCTTGAACCACATATGCAGGGCTGGTTGAAAAAATTACCAAAAGATGTACGTTTTGTACGTACGCCGGCTGCAATGAATCCACTCTGGGAGCAGGCAGCGCGTGCTTATTATGTGTCTGAAGCATTGGGTGTGCGTCAAAAAGCACATTTACAATTATTCCATGATATTCATGATAAGCAACGTCCAATTTTAGAACAGGCGCAATTGGCCAAGTTCTATACCCGCTATGGTATTCCTGAAGCGAAATTTAACAGCACTTATAAATCTTTCCCGATCACTTCGAAAATTGCCCAAGCCAAAAATCTGGCTGCTCAGTATCAGTTAAGTGGTGTTCCGGCAGTGACCGTGAATGGTAAATATATTGTGCAGGGTAATGATGCCAAAGTCATTCAGGTGGTGAATTACCTGATTGAAAAAGAGCGTAAAGCCAAATAAGACGCGATTGATTATCTCTAAAAAAAACCTGCATCGAATCTGCAGGTTTTTTTATTTAAACTGGAGGAATGGTTATTTACGTCCTGACTGCCGGATCTGGTGTTTCTATCGGCGGGCGATACCAGTGTAAAATTCCTCGGAATAAGAGCTGCATCTGCAACACGCTTTGCGCTTTAAAGTCATGGGATTGAATATGAATCGTGGATGGCTTTGTTGCACAAACCTATCTGTAAAGGGTTTTTCAGCGATATAATTTTCAAATGAAGAAGCCTGCACACAAAATCTACCGCACAACCAATTGGCCCGCATATAACCGAGCACTCATGAGTCGCGGAAATATTGCCATTTGGTTTGATCCTGCTACGCAATGGTATGCTCCGTCCATCGGTAAACAAGGGCGAAATCAAACCTACTCCGACGCAGTCATCCAATGCTGCTTAATGATTAAATCCTTATTCCGTCTGTCTTTACGTATGGTCACTGGCTTTGTGCAAAGTCTGATTAAACTTTGCGGATTAAATTGGATAGCTCCAGATTACACCACGCTTTGTAGAAGACAAAAGCATATTGATATTGTAATCAGCTACCAAAAAAGTAGCGATGGGCTGCATCTACTCATGGACTCTACAGGCATGAAGTTTCTAGGTGAGGGCGAATGGAAACGCAAGAAACATGGACCTGAATATCGTCGCCAATGGCGTAAACTTCATATTGGTATAGATGCTAAAACCCTACAAATACGAGCAGTTCAGCTTACAACCAATAATGTCAGTGATTCACAGGTGCTTGGTGATTTACTTAATCAGATTCCACAAGATGAGCGGATTGACTCTGTTTATACCGATGGAGCTTATGACACCAAGCAATGCCGTCAGGTCATTGCAGATCGGCAAGCGCATGCGGTGATTCCACCTAGAAAAAATGCGAAACCATGGAAAGATACAAAGAGTAGCTCGCTAGAGCGAAATGAATTACTTCGAGCAATTAAACGTTTAGGCAGGACACTATGGAAAAAATGGTCAGGCTATCATCGGCGAAGTTTGGTTGAAACTAAGATGCATTGCATCAAATTATTAGGAGATAAACTCAGTGCAAGGAGTTTTGATAGCCAAGTCAATGAGATCCATGCACGTGTGGCAGTCCTTAACAGATTTACGGAATTAGGTCGACCACTTACCCAAGTTACGCCTTAAATTTGGCTCAATTAGGGGCGCTTTGCATTTCAAATCTTTGTGCAACAAAGCCAATGTATATAAAAAATGGTTAAATAATTGCAAGGGGGGCTTTAAAACGTTTTAATCGTAAAGCATTTCCTAGTACAAATATTGACGAGAGAGCCATTGCACCAGCAGCAAATACAGGAGAAAGTAGCAGTCCAAATTGCGGATAAAGTACACCTGCTGCAATAGGAATCAGAGCTGCATTGTAAACAAATGCCCAAAATAAATTTTCACGAATATTGGTTATAGTCGCTTTGCTTAAAGCGATAGCATTTGGCACTCCTTTCAGGTTGCCAGACATCAAAACCACATCAGCAGCTTCAATAGCTACGTCTGTACCTGTACCTATTGCTAAACCAATATCTGCTTCTGCAAGTGCAGGGGCATCATTAATGCCATCTCCAACATATGCGAGTTTACCATATTGATTTTTTAATTTTTTAACGGCCTCTATTTTACCTTCTGGTAAGACTTCTGCAATAACCTCATCAATACCTAGTTTTTTTGCAATCGCTTGAGCTGTATGACGGTTATCACCTGTAATCATGGCAACCTTTAAACCTAACTGATGTAACGCTTCAATTGCAGCAAATGTTGATTCTTTAATTGGATCTGCTACAGCAATAATGGCAGCAAGTTTCTGGTCAATCGCAACATAGAGAGGGGTTTTTCCTTCTTCTCCCAAACGATCCGAAAATTGAGAAAAAACATTAGGATTCAAACCTAGTTTTTCCATATATCGATCTGCACCAATATGAACCAAATGTTCAGACACCGTTGCTTCTATTCCATAGCCCGTGACTGACTTGAAATCAGCAACAGGAGACAGAATTAATTCCTTATCTATAGCGGCTTGTACAATTGCTCGAGCAATAGGATGCTCAGACTTTGATTCAACGGCTGCCATAAGTGAAAGTACGGCATTGTATTCAAACCCTTCTAAGACATGCAGATCGGTTAAAATTGGTTTCCCTTCAGTCAGGGTCCCTGTTTTATCAACAGCAACCACTTTAGTTTCTTTGAGCAGCTGCAAAGCTTCCCCTTTACGGAATAAAACACCCATTTCAGCACCACGCCCAGTTCCCACCATGATTGATGTAGGCGTTGCAAGTCCCATTGCACAAGGACATGCAATAATGAGTACCGCAACTGCATTAACTAAGCTAAACGTTAGGGCTGGCTCAGGGCCGAAGATAAACCAAGTAATAAAAGTTAAAAGAGAGAGACCCATTACTACAGGTACAAACCACATGGTAATTTTATCAACCAATGCCTGAATAGGCAGCTTGGAACCCTGTGCCTGTTCAACCATTCGGATGATTTGAGAAAGCACTGATGAACTACCAACAGAGGTGGCTTTGATATTTAAGCTGCCACTTTGGTTAATTGTTCCTCCTACCACAGTAGAGCCTATCGTTTTTTCAACGGGCATAGGCTCGCCAGTAATCATGGATTCATCAATAAAACTTTGGCCGTGAATAACTTCACCATCGACAGGGATACGCTCGCCTGGTCTAATCTCTACAATCGTTCCTGTTTGAACTTCGGCAATCGGAACTTCTATCACCTGATTATTGAGCTGTATTCTGGCAACTTTAGGCTGCATTCCAACTAGATGTTGAATTGCTAAAGACGTTCGGCCTTTTGCCTTGGCTTCAAAAAATCTACCTAATAGAATTAAAGTGATAATAACCGCTGCAGCTTCATAATAAACATTGACCGTGCCTTGTGGCAGGACACTTGGAAAGAAAGTAGCAACCACTGAATAAAGATAAGCAGCCAATGTTCCTACAGCCACCAAGGAATTCATGTCTGGTGCTAAGCGGAATAAACTTGGGATGCCCTTTTTAAAGAAGCGTCGGCCTGGAAAAATTAATGCTACTGTGGTCAAGAAAAATTGCATTAACCAGCTATTTTGTTGGCCAATGTTATCCATCATAAACGTATGAAAGGCGGGAATCAGGTGTGATCCCATTTCTAAAATAAAAACGGGTAGAGTCAATAAGACTGACAAAATTAAATCTTTTTTAAGTTTTTCTAATTCAATATTTTTTTTATCTTGAAAGCTTTCCGTAGTTTGATGAACTGACTTTGCTTCAAACCCTGCTTTGGTGACAGCCTGAATTAACGAGTCACGAGTGACAGATGAGCTTGCCTGAATAGTCGCTTTTTCAGTAGCCAGATTTACATGAGCTGATTCCACACCCTCAACAGATTTTAAGGCCTTTTCTACTCGACCTACACAAGAAGCACATGACATACCCTCAATCGTAAGCTCTATTGGTTGCAGCGCTTCCACTTCGTAGCCTGCTTTTTCTACGGCTTTAATTAAAGTAGCGCGATCAAGTGGTTGATGCGCATAAATGACTGCTTTTTCGGTAGCCAGATTTACATGAGCCGATTCAACACCCTCAACAGATTTTAAAGCTTTTTCCACACGGCCTACACAAGAAGCACATGTCATCCCCTCAATCTCTAATGTTTCACTGTAGTGTGGCGTATCAGTCATTTCGGTACTCATATACGATCTCTATCATTTAGATATGCTGAGTTCTATATGCGAAGATCAGCTCGAACCAAGATTAGGGGGAATTCAGGGATTACTTTTATTTCAAGCAAGTACAGGTTTTATCTGTACGATGAGGAAAATAAGAGAGAGTAAAAGTGGTAAGGAATTCCCACTGTTACTCTAACAGAGATTAAGCAGGATCAGCTGTAAATCCACGCTCACTGAGAGTGGCAATGACTTGATCCTGACTCACCGTTGTGTTGATTTCAACAATACGGTTTTGTAAATCAATATCGAGTGAGGCATTCGAGTCGAGCTCTTTAATTGCGGTAGTAATGCCGCGTGCACAACCACCACAAGTCATATTAGCGATGTGAAATTTCATATGTTGCTCCTTTTTAACAAAACATTTGTTTAAAACATTAGAACAGTAACTCTAAACTTTCACCATACAACCAGCCTTTTTCTGAATCAGTTACTCGCTGTAACTTGGTCTGTTTACAACCTTACAGTTTTCTTCAGAGTATTCCAAAGAAGAGTGTTCTAATGACTACAGTAAAAGTACTTAACCAACATTAATGTGACTTTAAAATGACATTTTTGTCATCTACGATCACTCTGAAATTTATAAGATTAGTTATTTCAATCAATGGTAGTGAACTGAATAGATGAGACCGTTATGGGTTGAAGATAAGCTAAAAACCGGTGACTACCTTTATGTATAATGCCTCATGATGCGATTTTACTGTTCTGATTGTCGTAAGTTGGCAGTCCAGTAGAAACTTTATTGCTCAGCTACAAAAGATAAATGCAGTAATGTTAAATTTCCTCAATTCCCTTATTTTGAAATTCTCTTATTCAATACCCACGACAGTGGTTATATAGCCTGTTGTTAATAGAATTGATAGACCTAATAACATCTCAAATAAAATGGCATGACTAAGGTGTTTAGCGAATTTAGGATGTTGAAGACGCGGGGTGAAATACCATTTGTTGAAGGCAGCTAAAAGTAGAATACCTATAACAAAAAACATTTTAACCATGAAACCATAGCCATATGCAGTATTGATTAAGGTATTAAAATCTTTAATTAAAAGAAGAGCTACACTAGCGCCACAGGCGATTAATATCCCAACAATGAAAGCAGCAATACGTCCAAATACATGCATGCGATCTTTTAAAGGTAAACCACTTATTTCCCGGCTGGTTTTCCATAACGGATATAAAGACCCCATCCATAACGACATAACTAGAATATGGATTGATAATAAAATTTGAGCAAGTAAGGTTAAATTAGCGACATGTCCGAGCTGGGAAAAACTAAAAATAATCGGGATAAGTAAAATACAAAATATTGAACTTTCAATTATAGAAAAATGACCTTTGTTCCTGTTAAGTTTAACCACCATGAGAAGAAGTAAAAGAGCAAAACTAATAGAACGAAGAACGTATATATACCCCGTCGGAGTATTAACCAATATATTAATATACGTGGGGTCCACCATACCTGTAATACCAGTATTGGCAAAACTACCAATCAGAATAAAAAATCCCAAGGTACTGGAAATTAGGCCTAATCCAGCGCCAATTGTAATATATTTAAGAATCGATTCTTTTAGTTCAAGATATTGTCTAAGTAAAAAATAGCAAAAGGCTCCACCAACGACAAAAGCTACACTTAAATATAAAATAACCTTAGTTAACCAAGTGGCCCACATCCAATATTCAGAAATCATTATTTTTGTCCATTCTAGAACAACATGCCAGCACCTCACTGACATGTTGAAAGGTAATCAATTCTTATTTAGTTGATTTGATAGTGAAACTATATTCACCATTCATGTTGTGACCATCTTTCCCCATTGTTGTCCAGACAACGGTATATTTATCTTTTTTCAGTTTCGGAAGAGCGACATCAAAGGATTTCTTTAAGTCATGAGTAACTTTATATTTTAAAGGAACATCTCTTCGCTGAGCATCCAGTAACTTAATATTCATCAACATAACCTCTGCACCAAAGTTAAGGGTCAAGTTCTTTGGTTGACTAAGGATAGATGCATTTTCCGCAGGAATCGCACTCACTAAACTCACATGAGCGAACGTAGTTGTAGTAGCCACAATCATCGTTGCAGCTACTACAACATTACGTAGAGCAGTCATTTTATTTTGAAATAATTTCATTTACGTTTCCTCTTGATTCGTTAGTTCATTAGAGATGACTTTATAAAATCTATATTTAATGAGACCACATCATCTCCTCTTATATTTCAATTATTAGTGAGAGACAGAAACAGAGCGATGACTTCAAAATTACATTTTTGTCATTTTTAAAATTTAAAATCTTTAACTATTAAAATAATCTTATTGAAAAATAATGATCATTTAACAAACAAATTATGTAGGTGGTTGATTTATGAAATGTAGTAATCATTTTGTCTAAGAAAATAGTAGCTATTTAATTTTTTATATTTTAGTTTAAATATAAACATGTTATGTTTAATTTGATCTAATATAAATTTGTGGGCTAAGCACATGACTCAAACACGTCCAAGAATGACCAAATTATTTGAACAGCTTGGTTTAGCTTCTACTGAAGAAGCAATTGCAAAATTCATAGAGAGCCATCAGCTAGCTGGAGATGTTTTTTTAACACAAGCAATTTTTTGGACTGATGCTCAACGTCATTTTTTAGAAGAAAAACTACACTCTGATGGTGAATGGACGACAGTGATTGATCAATTAAATGAGTCTTTACATGAAAATTCAGTAAAATAATTTTCCGTTAGTATTAAGGATCTACATTCTTCCCTGCATTGAATACAACTCATTCATACAGTAGTACTGTTTTGGAGATGGAATCTCTATTATATAAGTAGTAGATTCCTTACTCTGAAATTTGGATTATAAACCCTAATATTAAAAATAATCTTCTTTACCTTCTATCGGCTTTGTTGCATAAATATGTAAGCATCTGATTTAAATAAATTTAATTTTGGATCAAAAAATAATCAAAACTTCTAAAATCATATAGTTATGAAATCTTTGTGCAACAAAGCCCCTTCTATCTAATAAATATACCAATAAGTTTAATAATTAAATTATCCACCCTTTTTTCTATAAAAAACTATTTTGATCAACTGTATTTTTTCTTTAAAGGAATAACAGTGTAAATTACATTAAAAATGTGTCTCTAACTAGCCTTGGAGTCATCTAATCATTTCATTTTTATTTTTTTAAGCACATAAAATCATAACAACTTTAATAGTTTTAAAAGATTAATATTAAATAAAATTTTTGTCATCTCAGCATAGACTATATATTTCGAGAAGATCTCAAAATTACATTTTTGTCATTTTTAAAAATAATTAATTAATAGTGCTAAAATTTTTAAGAGAGACAGAGAATAACCAAAAATTTCATCAGTTTAGTAGTCAAATTCCTAGACTCTGTTCAGTACTAAAACATAGCTTTTACTTCCAAATTATTTAAAGGAAAAAATTATGATGAAATTCAAAAACATTTTTTTGGGCTTATGTATCGCAGCCGCGTCATTGAATACATTTGCACAGCAATCCGATGAACACAAAGATCACCACCCTGAAAAAACAGCACCATCTGCAGTAACAATTAAGCAAACAGTTACCAGCACCACTGCTACAGATAAAATGGCTGCAATGGATCAACACATGAAGGCGATGCAAGCCATGCATGAGAAGATGATGGCTGCAAAAACCCCACAAGAACGTCAGAAACTTATGGCTGAGCACATGAAACTCATGCAAGGAGGTATGAGTATGATGAAACAGATGGGCAGCCAAAGCATGAATGCAAATATGGCTGACCGTCAGCAGATGATGGAAAAACGTATGGACATGATGCAATCCATGATGCAGATGATGATGGACTGTATGCCTCCGTCAGCAACTAAATAGTTACCCATGAATTAGGGGTAAGCACCATGAATCACCAACACCAAGAAAATAATTCAGTACCTAACTTCTGGTCTACACGTTATGCCATTGGTCTAATCGTGCTGGGTGGTATCGCAGCTTATTTTCTATTAACGGAACATTTAGCCCACGTTATCGGTGCTTTGCCTTATTTATTCCTTTTAGCGTGTCCACTGATGCATATTTTTATGCATGGTGGTCATGGGCATAACCACTCGCAGCAAAAAAAATCCGATATATCTGATAACAAAAAATAGCTCTTATCAGGAGATCCATCATGAATCATGCGGAATCGGCTTATGGTTTATGGACGCTGGTTATCATTAACTCAGCAGTTTTTATCATGTTCGCTTTCAGTTTTTTTAGACCTTCCACTGCGCGCGATTGGCGTACATTTGGGGCCTTTTCGGCTTTTATCATTGCTCTATTTGTCGAAATGTATGGTTTTCCTTTAACCATTTACCTGTTATCTGGTTGGCTTCAAACTCGCTTCCCTCAACTTGACTTACTTTCTCATAATGCAGGTCACTTGTGGTCAACGCTATTAGGTGAAAAAGGTGATCCACATTTTGGCATTTTGCATATCGCCAGTTACGTTTTCTTGGGCTATGGATTTTACCTGTTATCAACGTCATGGCACGTGCTGTACAACGCGCAACGTCAGCATTCTTTAGCGATCACAGGCCCTTATGCACGTATACGTCACCCACAATACGTGGCTTTTGTGATGATCTTGCTGGGTTTTTTATTGCAATGGCCAACTTTACTGACACTGATTATGTTTCCAATCCTACTCTTAATGTACAGCCGCTTGGCAATTAAGGAAGAGGCTGAAATGAGTAAACAGTTTGGCGCTGTCTATGACAGCTATGCTCAACAGACTCCGAGATTTATTCCAAAATTCGGCCATAAAACCACTTTTCCATAAGAGAATTATTTATGTCAGATCAAAAAAATCATAACCAGGACCATATGGCACAGGCTACAACAGACGTACTGAAAGACCCAGTCTGTGGTATGACCGTCACTGAAGAATCGAAATACCATGAGGAATTTAAGGGGAAAACTTACTTTTTTTGCAGTGATAAATGTCAATCAAAGTTTCATAGCAGCCCGGTGCAATATATCGCTAAACCCGCAACGACGACTGCCGATGCACATACACAGCATCATCAGACTGTTCAACACGTTAATGCGGCAAGCACAACAGGTACGACCATCTATACATGCCCAATGCATCCAGAAATCAGGCAAGATCATCCTGGAAACTGTCCTAAATGCGGAATGACACTGGAGCCACTCATTCCTGAATTAGAGGAAGATGAGAATCCGGAGTTACGTGATTTCCGCCGACGCTTCTGGTGGACACTGCCATTGACCATCATCGTGACTTTTTTGGCGATGTTTGGTCATCAAATGAACCTGTTCAATATGGCTGTTCAGAGCTGGATTGAACTGGTGTTGTCACTCCCAATTGTACTTTGGGCAGGTTGGCCATTTTTTTCCCGGGGTTGGCAATCGGTTGTGAATCGCAGCCCGAACATGTGGACGCTGATTGGTTTGGGCACTGGAGCTGCATTTATTTATAGTGTGGTCGCAACCATTGCACCGCAAATCTTCCCAGACTCATTTATTTCCATGGGTCGTGTCGCTGTTTACTTTGAAGCTTCAGCGGTCATCATTTCATTGACCCTACTGGGACAAATATTGGAGTTAAAAGCACGTTCGCAAACTTCTGCTGCAATTAAGTCACTCCTTGGGCTCGCTCCTAAAACAGCTCGCCGAATCCTGCCTGATGGAACTGAAGAAGATGTTCCTCTAACGCATGTCCATGTAGGAGATTTACTCAGAATTCGCCCAGGTGAAAAAGTGCCTGTGGATGGTGTAATCACTGAAGGAAGTAGTTCAGTGGATGAATCGATGCTGACAGGTGAACCTTTACCGATCACTAAACGCATCGGTGATAAAGTCATTGGTGCTACCCTGAATACCAATGGTTCCCTAATCATGCGTTCAGAGAAAATTGGTTCAAGTACCATGTTATCCCAGATCGTACAGATGGTGGCGCAAGCTCAACGATCGAGAGCACCAATGCAACGCATGGCTGATCAGGTTGCAGGTTGGTTTGTCATGGCTGTAGTAGCCATTGCCTTGCTTACCTTCTTTGGATGGGGACTGTTCGGCCCAGAAGAGTCGAGCTGGGTTTATGCATTAATCAATGCTGTGGCAGTACTCATTATTGCCTGTCCTTGTGCACTAGGCTTGGCAACTCCAATGTCTATCATGGTTGCAACGGGTCAAGGTGCTACTCATGGTGTGTTGTTCCGCGATGCAGCAGCCATTGAGAATCTACGCAAGATTGACACACTAATCATCGATAAAACAGGTACGTTAACTGAAGGACGCCCTGTATTCGATCGTGTGGTTGCCGCATCAGGTTTCGATGAATCTGAAGTATTACGTTTAGCCGCCAGTCTTGATCAAGGCAGTGAACACCCGCTAGCCGAAGCGATTGTAAACGCAGCACACGAACGTGGCCTGCCTCTTGAAACACCAGATAATTTTGAATCAGGCTCAGGGATTGGTGTTCGAGGTCAAGTGGGCGATCGTCAGTTAGCTTTGGGCAACACAGCACTGATGGAGCAATTAGGTATCTCGGTACAATCTCTGATTCCGCAAGCCGAAGAGCTGCGTTCAGAAGGTGCAAGTGTGATGCATCTAGCCATCAATGGTGAATTGGCCGGCCTGCTTGCAGTATCCGATCCCATCAAAAAAAATACCCCAGAAGCACTTGCCACCCTGAAGGAAGCGGGTCTACGTATCGTGATGGCAACAGGAGATGGTCTCACCACTGCCCGTTCAGTCGCAGCACGTCTAGGCATTGATGAGGTACATGGCGAAGTCAAACCCGCAGATAAACTAGAACTGGTCAGCAAATTGCAGAAGGAAGGTCGCATCGTGGCTATGGCTGGTGATGGCATCAATGATGCACCAGCCTTGGCTAAAGCTGATGTCGGTATCGCTATGGGAACCGGGACTGATGTTGCAATGAATAGTGCCCAAGTTACGCTGGTCAAGGGAGATTTACGAGGGATTGCTGTTGCCCGTTCACTTTCGGAAGCTACTGTCGGCAACATGAAACAGAACCTCATGTTTGCTTTCCTTTACAATGCTTTGGGTATCCCTATCGCGGCTGGCGTACTATATCCATTTACCGGTTGGTTGTTGTCACCGATGATTGCCGCCTTGGCTATGAGTTTGAGTTCAGCTTCAGTCATCACCAATGCCCTTCGCCTGCGACATAAAAAGCTATGATAGAGAGTCTTTTTCTTCCACCAGATGTATCAGGCCTGATTGCAGCACTTGCCATCGGCCTGCTCATTGGTTTAGAACGAGGATGGAATGATCGTGAACTGCCAGAAGGCAGCCGAGTAGCAGGCCTACGTACCTTCACATTGACAGGATTACTCGGAGGAGTGCTCGGTCATTTACAGCCAAACTTTGGGCCTTGGCCACTAGTCGCAGCCGTATTAGGGCTTTCCCTTTTACTTACGGTATCCTACGCGCGTACCGCAAAACTTTCCGGTAATCTAAGCGCTACCACGACGATCGCGATGCTGTTGACATTAGTTCTAGGTGCATATGCATCCCATGGTAATGTTACTTTAGCATTAACAGCGGCTGTCATCGTGGCTGTATTTTTGGATCTCAAGCCAACCTTACATGGTTGGTTACGCTTGATCGAACATCGTGAATTAACCGCATCCCTGCAGTTGCTGGTACTTTCTGTCGTTATATTACCCTACTTACCCAATACGGGTCTGGGACCTTTTGCTGCATTAAATCCTTACCAGTTATGGTGGGCAGTGATCCTGATTGCCGGACTCTCTCTGGCAGGTCATTTTGCCATGCGGCTTACCGGTTCAGAAAGAGGCATATTCTGGACAGGTCTATTGGGTGGTTTGGCATCGTCTACAGCTGCAACTGTCGCACTGGCACGCTATACACGCCAGCACCCCGTCATGGTCAGTGCTGCTATTTCTGGAACATTGGCTGCCTGTGGCATCATGTTTTTTCGTATGGTTGTGCTGATAGGCGTCATTGAGCCAGCATTGCTAAGCACTTTTGGTGGTGCAATGATGATTGCGGGAATCCTTCTGCTGGGTATGGCATTGTGGAGACAACGCCAAATTACCAGCGCTGAAAACAACGATCGAACAATAGAAGCAATGGCTCCTTTTGATCTTGGGACAGCATTCAGCTTCGCTGCTTTCCTGGCTGTCATGGCAGTCTTGGTCCCGGCAGCAAAACAATGGTTGGGCACCAGCGGCATCTTCGTATTATCGACTATTTCTGGGCTAGCAGACGTAGATGCTATTTTAGTCTCACTTGCCCGCCTGCATAGTACTGAAGGCTTAACAACAAATGTGGCTGCTGTCGCGCTAGGGCTGGCCACACTGAGCAACATGTTAAGCAAAGCGACAATTGCATGGATGACAGGGGGGGCACAGTTTGGCCGAGCTATCATATTTGGCTACACAATTGCCATGATAGGTGCTGGCGTAGCTCTGGCTCTCAGTTTGAGCTTTATGTAAGGTCAACTCGGGTAAATGGAAGATGTTCAAAAAATGAGTTAAAATGATTCCCCTTGCATGGATTCACTTTGAAAAACAATGGTAAAAATGATTCGACCATTGAGGGATTCAGCCTGGATGGTCGCCCCAAGCATATCAAGAATAGATTTTGTTATCGCGAGCCCTAAGCCGGTTCCTTCTTCTGTTCTTTGTCTAGATGCATCTGTTCGATAAAATCGATCAAATAACCTGGATAGTTGTTCAGGAGAGATTTCAGGGCCTTCATTTTCAATTGAAAATATTGTGTTATCTAAATTCTGTTGAAGTTTTATGCGTATTGTAGAATTCTTATTTCCATATTTAACTGCATTAGATAATAGATTGCTGAGTGCTCGACGTAACATAGCAGGATCACCTTTGACATTTCCAGATCCTGTTTGTTGAAGCGTCATATTTTTTTCGGCAGCTAGCGCATCATAGAAATCAAATAAGGCTGTAACTTCTTTAACCAGGTCAATATTCTGTAAGTTCTGTAATTTTAGGCCATGTTCTGCTTTTGCCAAGAAAAGCATATTGGATACCATTCGAGCCAAACGTTCTAATTCTTCTAAATTAGAAAATAGTATTTCTTGATAAGTACCAATATCTCGGTTACGGGCAAGACATACTTGAGTTTGAGTCATTAAGTTATTAATCGGTGTTCTAATTTCATGCGCTAAATCAGATGAAAAATCGGAAAGCCTTTCTAAAGCTGATTCTAGTCTGTCGAGCATATCATTGAAGGCAATTGCTAATGATTTTAGTTCTGTTGGTGTGTGCTCAACTTCTAAACGTTCTGAAAGATGTTGGGCAGAAATGCCTTCTGCGACCTTAGCCATTTTTTGCACGGGTCTTAAACCTCTCCAGGTTGCAAACCAGCCTAAAAACATTAAACAAATCGTACCGGCTAAACCAATGTAAAAAAGTTGACGCTTAAAATCATTTAAAAAATGTAGATGTTCAGATGTATCGATCCCCACAATAATGCGTACAGATTGTATCTCAGTATTTTTGTTTATATCCGTGTTGTAGATCATGCCACGATAAGTCTTATCCTGAATTTTCCATTTAATCCATGAATTATTTGCTGACTTGGTTAAGTGTTGAGTATTAATTGTTGAAGGTGCTGAACTAAATAAAACTTTACCTGTCGGTCGTTCTATTTGAACCATAAGATCATGGTGTCCAACTAAAGCGTCTCTCAAATAAAGATTAAGTTCTGGAGAGTTTTTAGGATTCTGTTGGATAAGATTCTGAATCAGCTGGATTTTACCTTCTAATTGGGTACGGTCTTGAGTCTCAAAATGATGCATTACTAATTTATTTATGAACAAACCCATAATAATTAGAATGAAAATAGTAGATAATGAGAAAATGATACCGATCCGGAAACTGATCGCTCTGAATAAATTATTATTCATCCTCTACCTCTAGTACATACCCCATTCCTCGAATATTCTGAATTAATTTGGGAGTAAAGTTACTGTCAACTTTACTTCTTAATCGTTTAATAGCGACTTCAACGACATTCGTATCACTATCAAAGTTCATATCCCAAATTTGAGATGCAATAAGTGCTCTTGGTAGAATTTCACCTCTTCTACGCATAAAAAGCTCCATAAGCGCGAATTCTTTAGCCGTTAAATCAATGCGTTGACCTGCTCGTGTTACCCGACGTTTTCTCAAATCAAGTTCTAAATCAGCAATCTTAATAATATTATTATCTTCTCTTTGTTGCCCTCGTCTAAGGAGCGTTTTTATTCGAGCTAGAAGCTCTGCAAAAGCAAAAGGCTTAACTAAATAATCATCAGCGCCTAGCTCTAATCCTTTTACTCGATCTTCGATTTGATCTCGGGCGGTAAGAAAAAGAATGGGCATTGTTTTACCGCTGCTACGAATATCATTGATAATATTCCAACCATTTAGTCCAGGTAACATCACGTCTAAAATAATTAAGTCATACTCTTCAGAAAGAGCTTGATGTTTACCCGTTAACCCATCTGTAACCCAGTCCGTAATATAGCCAGCTTCGGATAAACCTTGCTTGAGATAATCACCAGTTTTTTGTTCATCTTCAACTAATAGTATTCTCATTTCCGAATCCTAAGTCATTCATTAAAACTATAATAACGTTATAAAACATCTGATCGAGATAGATTACAAAAATGTCATTTTCAAGTCACTTAGATGTTCAGTGCTTCACTTTATTGTAGTAGCAAGAAATTAACTTTTAGAGAAACTTATGAAAACTGTAGTGCGTCGTAGTCTAACAATTTTAATGTGTGCTGGAACTTTAATTGCTGGTACTCAATCTTGGGCAAAAGATGTATCAACCTCAAGTGCCACTAAAACGGTAAAAGCACAGAAACCTTGTACAAAACCTTGTAAAATGGAAAAAGATGACAAGACTCAGCAAGATCATAGTCAACATCAGTCTCCTAACTCATCTGACATGTCAAAAATGGATCATTCTATGATGAATATGGACCATTCTAAAATGGATCATTCAAAGATGAATATGCCTGGTAGCAATAAATAATTTTATAAATAGCGAGAAAGAAGTATTAAAGTTTATACTAAATATTTGCTTTATTACTTCAATCTTGACCTTTCTAAAGGTGAGATAGAATGTCAAAAAAGTTAAGTCATGTACTCTTAATTGGAGTTGGTTTATTTTCATCAACTTGGGTAATGGCGGCAGTTAAAGAATATGATTTAACAATCGCTGAACAAACTGTAAATATCACAGGAAAACCGCTAAAGAGAATTACCGTTAATGGTAAATTCGTTGCACCACTTCTTGAATTTGAAGAAGGTGATGAGGCCGTTATCCGTGTTCACAATAAGTTAAAAAATCAGGACTCTTCAATCCATTGGCATGGCTTATTATTACCTGGAATTATGGATGGTGTACCTGGATTTAACAAATTTAATGGCATTGCCCCTAATAAAACTTATGAATATAAGTTTAAAGTCCGCCAAAATGGTACTTATTGGTATCATTCACATAGTAAAGGACAAGAACAAGACGGTTTATATGGTGCTTTTGTTATTTATCCTAAAGATAAAACTCCACTAACAGCTGCTGAAAAAACCGATAAAGATTACGTTGTTTTGCTTTCTGATTTTCATAATTCAACAAGTGATCAAATTATGAAAAATCTTAAAAAAGAAGCAGATTACTATCAGAACCGTCGCGAAACAGTATTCGATGTATTAAAACAAGTTAAACGTGATGGATTAAAGGCAACTTGGCAAGACCGCTCTATGTGGAATCAGATGCGGATGTTGAAAACAGATATGTCCGATGTGACTGGTTATACATTTTTAATGAATGGCAAAACACCTCAGCAAAACTGGACCGGTAACTTCAAAGCTGGTGAAAAAGTTCGCCTTCGTTTTATTAATGCTTCCGCTATGTCATTCTTTGATGTACGCATTCCAAACCTAAAAATGACTGTAGTCAGTGCTGATGGTCAACCTGTAAAGCCCGTTCCTGTAGATGAGTTCCGTATTGGTACTGCTGAAACCTATGATGTCATTGTGGAACCAAAACAAGCACATTACCAAATTGAAGCTGAATCTATTGATCGTACCGGTTTTTCAGTGGGAACATTACATGAAGAAAGCAGCCCAGCAGTCAAACAAATTGAGATGCCTAAATCTCGCCCTCGTGCTTTATTAACTATGGAAGATATGGGGATGAGCCATGACATGTCATCTATGAAAGATATGAATCACGATATGTCTTCTATGAAAGGTATGGATCATGATATGTCTTCTATGAAAGGCATGAATCACGATATGTCTTCTATGAAAGGTATGGATCATGATATGTCTTCAATGAAAGATATGAATCATGATATGTCTTCTATGAAAGGTATGGATCATGATATGTCTTCTATGAAAGGTATGGATCATGATATGCCGATGAATAGCGCTACTGTTAAGGCGGCTTCAGACAAGAATGATAATACCGTATTTGGATGGGCAAATGCTTCAACACCTGAAGGTAATAAAGCATTGCAATATAGTGATTTGCAATCGTTAGATCCTCAAAAAGACACTCGTGCAGCTGAACGTGAAATAGAGATCCGTCTTGGTGGAAACATGGAGCGTTATATTTGGACAATAAATGGTAAAAAATTTAATGAAGCCGACCCACTAGTGGTGAAGTATGGTGAACGTATTCGCTTAAAATTTGTCAATGACAGTATGATGGCTCACCCAATGCACTTACATGGCATGTTTATGCAGCTTGAGAATGGTCAGGATCCAAGCAATATGCCAAACAAACATACGGTAATTGTTCCACCTGGGAAAACGATAACCACTCTACTCACAGCTGATGAGTTAGGTGAGTGGGCTATTCATTGTCACCTGCTTTACCATATGAGTGCAGGAATGATGAATAAACTCATTGTAGCTCAAGTGGAAGATGGTAATTCTACAAAGACTGTTCCTCAGTCCCAAGTAAATGAGAAGGGAGTAAATCCACATGCACATCACTAATAATTTGTTTTCAAAAACAACTTTGATGATTGCGCTATTTGGATTATCAAATCTAACGTTCGCTAAAAATGAAACTCCTGTACAAGACAGTAATATTACAAAAAATATGAAAATTCTTTTACAGGAATCTGGAGGATTAAAGTATTCCCTTCAAGAGCGTTATCCAGAATATTATTCAATGGAAAATGCGAATATGGGGGATAAGAGTGTCCAGATTGCGCTTGAGAACTCTAACTCACCTCATGACAATCATCTTAAAGAACATGGTGGACAAATTTATCAAACGACAAAATTTGAAAATGAATGGATGGTTGATGAAGACGGTAAGGGCAACCTAGGAACAAAGTTTGAAACTTTAATTGGAACAGATGAAAATCGTCTATTTATTGAAGCCAATTCGGAAAAGTCAGAAAGTAATGATCCAAAATATGCTGTATCAGCACTTTATAGCCGTAACGTAGCCCCATTTTGGGATGTACAAGCTGGGGTAAGATATAGTGAAGATAAAAATAACAGCAGCAGCGATCGAGTGGATGGGGTTATTGGTATATTAGGTCTAGCTCCTTATTTCTTTGAAACACAAGCATATCTTTATGGCGGTGAGAATAATTTTTGGGGAGCAAGTTTTGAATTAGAACGTGATTTGCTTTTAACTCAGAAACTTATTACTCAACCTTATATCGAAGCAGATGTAATATTTAGCGATGATTCTAACTATGCTGCAAAATCAGGTTTATCAGAACTTAAAACTGGTATCAAAACCCGATATGAGATTACTAAGCGAATTAAACCTTTCATTGATGTTGCTTACCAATATGAAAAAGGACAGAAAGCCACTTCTATGCAAGAGGCAACAGAGTCTGAAAAGGGATGGAAATATGGTGCAGGTATCGAATTAGTTTTTTAAAATAATATGACTTGGAATCATGAATGGTAGCTTCGGCTACTATTCATGAATTATTACTATTTATTTTCGAATCTGTAAAACTAAAAAAGCTTAATTTTTGGTCTATTTTTATGCAGTGGTTAAAAACATGCTTATCGCTGTTTTTATCGTTTGCTATTCTTTTAGTAGGATCGGCTGCTACTACTTCGTCTGTACATCATCGGTGTTTAATGCCATCTGAATAGATGCATGTGGCATAGCCGTCTTCATCGATTTGAATCCTAAAGTGGCCCTAATGATCCGCTTTAGCTTGCCATGATTACATTCGATCACGTTATTTTTATACTTAACCTGCCTGTGCTCAAGATCTGGTGGACATTTTCTTTCCCATTTTAACCGTGACAAAGCACCTCCATATGTGTGCTTTATCTGTATCTATCACTTGTGGGGCCTTCCTTTGCCAGAAGATGCGGATACTGAGCATCCAAAAGTAAAAGAACTGCATGAGCTTCTTGCATGGTCTGAAGGTATGGTCTGGTGTTCACCTGAACGTCATGGTTCTATGAGTTCCATTTTTAAATCACAAATAGACTGGATTCCACTTGCAGGAGGAGCAATCCGTGCTACCCAAGTTAAAACCCTTGCCTTGATGCAAGTCAGTGGTGGATCACAGTCATTTAACAGCCTGAACCAGATGCGTATTTTGGGGCGGTGGATGCGGATGATCACCATTCCAAATCAGTCTTCAATTCCGAAAGCTTTCTTGGAATTTGAAGAAGATGGACGAATGAAGCCTTCAGCTTTCTATGACCGGATTGTGGATGTCATGGAAGAGTTATTTAAGTTCACTCTACTGACTCGTGGTCAAAGCAAATACCTGACTGATCGTTATTCTGAACGCAAGGAATCGGCTGAAGAGTTGTCCAAGCGTGTAAATCAGCGCAGTTTATAAATGCTGGATGGTATTAAATACTGCGCCTCATTGCCAGGTCAGTAACACTTTTATGCTGTACCGATGAAGTGCTGTTAAAGGTACAATGAATATTGTAAAAACCCACTCTTCATGATTGGGTTTTTACATTAAAGAAGTCAGAGATAAATAAGGAAAAGGTGAAGGCTTTGAACCAGAAACGGCACTGTTGCAAATAGGCTGACATGATAAGCTAAATATCTTATTTATTTCGAGATACAGCAGATGAATCCCTTCCACGGTCGGCACTTTCAAGGTGAAATCATTCTTTGGGCTGTTCGTTGGTATTGTAAATATGGCATCAGCTATCGTGAACTTCAGGAAATGCTCGCTGAACGTGGAGTGAATGTTGATCACACCACAATTTATCGCTGGGTTCAGCGTTATGCTCCAGAAATGGAAAAACGTTTACGTTGGTATTGGCGTAATCCTACAGATCGACATTTATGGCATCTGGATGAAACTTACGTAAAAGTGAATGGCAAATGGGCATATCTATACTGTGCAGTTGACCAACGTGGCCATACTCTTGATTTCTATCTTTCTGCTAGACGAAATACCCATTCAGCTTATTGTTTTCTTGGTAAAATTTTGAATCATGTCAAAAAATGGCAGATTCCACGAGTCATAAACACTGATAAGGCTCATACCTATGGCCGTGCTTTGTCGCGACTAAAACAGGAAGGAAAGTGTCCTGAAGACTTGGACCATCGACAGATTAAATACAAGAATAACGTGATTGAATGTGATCATGGCAAGCTCAAACGGATCATCAAGGCTACGTTGGGATTCAAGTCTATGAAAACGGCTTATGCCACAATTAAAGGAATTGAGGTTATGCGTGCTCTACGCAAAGGACAAGCTTCATTATTTTATAACGGTAATATTCTAGGAGAAGTTTGGCTAGTAAATAGAGTTTTCGGTCTCTAAGCTTTTTTGAAGGGAAAATCATCGACTCAGATCCCTATTTGCAACAGTGCCGTTGTTAGTGGTTTGACCCACTAACAACTAACACGTTGGCTATTCATTGAGTAAATCCTAAACTCAACTAATTCTTTTATTTATCAGACAACCATTTTTCGACATTCGACGGCACATTCACGGCAAGCATCAGCACATTGCTGGCAGTGTTGATGCTCATGTTGGCTACATTCATCTGCACAGTATTCACAAGCCTTGGCACAAAGCTCACAAATTTCTTTCATAAAAGGAGATTCATTTTGCTGCATACGAGCACAGAGCTGACAAATATCTGCACAATCTAGACAACGCTGAATACATTCTCGCATCATCTCCAGATTTTCTTCTTTTAGACAGGCATTTGCACAACTGGCACAGGTAAGGTAACAGCTCATACATGCCTTTGCGCAATCTGAAAATTGGATATCGTTCATCATACTTACCTAAAGTCACTTGATTTAGGAATAAGCTAATCAAAAAAAAAGATATACACTAGGACGATTAGGTAAGGGAAAGTAAAATAGTCATAGATTTTGTTAAATGGTTTTAGATGCTGGCTTTGAGTGATTTAGCTGCTCATGTATTCAGGCACTGTTGCAAATAGGCTGACATGATAAGCTAAATATCTTATTTATTTCGAGATACAGCAGATGAATCCCTTCCATGGTCGGCACTTTCAAGGTGAAATCATTCTTTGGGCTGTTCGTTGGTATTGTAAATATGGCATCAGCTATCGTGAACTTCAAGAAATGCTCGCTGAACGGGGTGTGAATGTTGACCACACCACAATTTATCGTTGGGTTCAGCGTTATGCTCCAGAAATGGAAAAACGCTTACGCTGGTATTGGCGTAATCCTACAGATTTACATTCATGGCATATGGATGAGACTTATATCAAAGTGAAGGGGCGATGGACTTACCTGTATCGTGCAGTTGATCAACGTGGTCATACGATTGACTTTTACCTTTCCGCTAGACGGAACAGTAAATCAGCCTATTGTTTTTTAGGAAAAATCTTCAATACGGTGAAAAAATGGCAAATTCCACGGGTCATCAATACAGATAAAGCAGCGACCTATGGCCATGCTTTATCACGGTTAAAGCGAGAAGGAAAATGTCCAGTAGATATTGAGCACAGGCAGATTAAGTATAAAAATAATGTCATTGAATGTGATCATGGTAAGTTAAAGCGGATCATCAGGGCCACATTAGGATTCAAATCTATGAAGACGGCTTATGCCACAATCAAAGGTATTGAAGTCATGCGTGCACTACGTAAAGGACAAGCATCGTCATTTTATTATGGTCAGCCTCAAGGTGAAGTGTGTCTAATCAACAGGGTTTTCGGTCTCTAAGCACTTTTAAAAAGGAACTTCATCGACTCAAATCTCTATTTGCAACAGTGCCGAAATTAGACACATATAAGACATTTTTACAAAGGAAAGAATTTTTTAAGAAAAATTCAAAATTTGAAAAATATGGTCTGACTTGTTACCCAAAAAAAGTGGCTGATAATTTCTATGGTTGTTATGGGAAATCCAAAGAACAGGATGTTGCTGGTGTTTTATTGGATGTAGTTGCTTTAGAAAATACGGTAGATAATCGATTTGTTCAAATTAGAGGAGAGAGTTATGAGCCCAATAAATATGGCGGTATATGGGTTCAGTGGGAAACGAATTTAAATAATTGGGACAAATGGCAAGAGATAGATAGTGCAATTTGGCGCTTATTAGGTACATGGAACTCTGCTCCATCACCTCAAAAACTAACTAAATAGTTCCCCATTTAACATAATGGCTGTTATACGCAATAAAAAAACCTGGGCACCAACCCAGGTCTAAAATTTAAAAAACAGATAAATATCAGTGCAATAAACTCATTTTTCTAATTTCGCATAACGCGTATTATGTTAATTTTAGGAAAGCTCACTAATCATCAAATTAAAAATATAAGAGAGACTTATGGACTCATATCTTAATTCAGGGGCTGGTTTTCCTGCTGGAACACGTATAAATACAGACAAAGGTTTAATCGCCATTCAGAACATTAAAGTCGGAGATTTAGTACTGTCAAAGCCAAAAAATGGTGACGGAGAGTTATGCTATAAACCTGTTATAAGAATATCTACTTGTGAGAATAGTGAGATTTGGGAGCTAACCTATTTCCAAATTAAAGCAAATACAGATTTATCAAAATTAAATAAAAGCAAATTATTGCAACTTTCTCGCAAAGGAAAAATGGTCAGTCATATGCTGAGGTCTAATCAGACATTCTGGGTTAAGAATATTGGATGGACGCGCTTGGATGAGTTGAAGAACGGTCAAGCTATAGAAACATCTGATCAAGAAATCATTGGTCTTGTTTTTATGGTGAATCCATTACGAAAAACAAGTATGGAAAATGTGGCTGGAAGTTACCATCCTAGCAATATATTTAATGCGGATAAAAAAGGTTTTGATATTGATAATGTTGAATATTTTACTTTTATCAAATATGGCTTAGAAGGACCTATCGAATGTATAGGTGATGATAATGTACCTAGTCCAATATGTGTTAATGGTGAAAGTGTTCACGTTCTCTCAGAGACATTCCGATTAAAAACTTACAGCTTTGACGTTGAGGATGATTATACTTGCTTTATTACGAAGCTAGGATTGTGGGTTAATAATACTGCCTATAAATAATATAAGAAATAAATTACTAATTTTCTTATTTAACATAATGGCGGTTATACAAAGTACACTTGTATATTAATTTAAATATCAATAACTTAAAAATTCAGTAATGACCAAGAAACCAGTAGAAATCTGCTTTTGTAATAAGTTGGTGAGTTTTTAAGCGGATCTGTAACATTTTGCCAGGAAAATTGATCAAAAAATAATCAATTTAGCAGACAATGTCCATTTCATGCGGATCTAGGTTGCGAAACTATCCCCAATTGCTGTGGATAAAATTTAGGCTATTTTGTACGCCTAGGCTTACGTAAATTCCGGTTCTTTACGGCTGTCCAGGATAGGTGAATTTTCCTATGATGAACTCATCGGGAACAGGAAGTTCCATACAAGAATAACAATAGATAAGCACAAGGACTGTAAGGTACGACAGGAGTTATACCGAGCGAACCCATACGAAAAACCCCGGCAGGATGCCGGGGTTTTTTATTATCTAAAATTTTTAAATTAGAGTTGGATGAGCATCCAGAATACGAATTAGAGTCGCTGCAGGACCAGTCGGATAGCGACGGCCTTGTTCCCAGTTTTGTAGCGTTCTCGCGCTGATATGCAAACGTGCAGCGAATTCTGCCTGGGTTAATCCAGTTTTCTCACGTACTTCTTTAATATCCGGCAATTCGACCTCTGTGACTCGACTTGCCTTTATCTCATTACGTTTGATGGCTCCGGCTTCTTTGATTGAAGCAACCAGGTCATCAAATAAGTTGTTATCCATGAAATTGCTCCTTCACTAATTGACGCAGGATCGATGTTTCTTTGTCTGTCAGATTATCTTTCACAGACTTTGGATAAGCCACTAGGAAAAAGATCTGATCATCCTCTGTGACCCAATAATAGATCACCCGGATACCGCCACTTTTACCTTTATTGCCCTGAGCACAACGTACTTTACGAATCCCACCACCATTCTTAATTAAGTCGCCCTTATCAGGCTGTACCAAAAGATCTTGCTGGAGCTGACGGTACTCTTCATCACTAACAAGCTCTTTGATTTGCTTGGTAAAAATACTGGTTTCAATGAATAACATAGATTAAAGTACGTCAATGGCGTATAAGAATTTTAGCAGTTTTAGAACAAAAAAACGAGAGATTACAGCTCTCTGTTAGAACCCATTCAAAATGTCTATATTCTCACCAATAAAAATGTCCACTTTTAGAATATGCGCTTTTGCGATTTTCTTATCGGACGGTTTAATATGTTGGTGTCTATATCGGATAAACTAATATTCTTTGCATTACGTCTACTGATAAAAATATGTATAACGTTCATCCAAGTGAAAAACTAATTCACGCTTTCCGCCAAAAACCTTATCAGGGATGTTGTCCTACTCAAGCAGAGTTTTTATTTATTGGCTTAGATGCCAATTACGCTCCCAATATTGAAGAACAAAAAATATTTTCTAAAATCATTGAATATCATGAGGATGCTATTTCATTTTGGCAGAAATACAATGTACATCATCCTTTTTTATTAGATGGATATAAAGGAGATGGGCGAAAATATCATAAAGAATTTTCAAAAATTAGACTTTCTTGCAAAGATGCTTCTCGTATTTCATTTATCGAGCTTCTTCATCTTCCCACAACTGGTAGAAATGATTTGAAAAGCTCTGATCTTGATAAAAATCATCTACAATACATTCATAAAGCCATTTTTTCAGAACACACTAAAGCTGTATTTATCTCTGATGCTGTTTTTAAATTAATGAAAAAAACATCTATATTTTCATGGATGAATGATGCTAAACAAATAGAAGGACATACTCTTAAAGTTTTTCATGAAAAAAAACCTTTAATCTATAAGCATTTACATTTTTCAACTTATGGAAAGTTTCAAGCTCAAAAAGAGGAAGAGATAAAAGCAATTCATAATATTATTCTAAAATCAAACATCTGTGATTTAACATAAAATCTCATATACGAAATTCGGTTGTTAGAAACCATTTAAAGTGTCTGTATTCTCACCAATAAAAATGTCTGGTCTATGATGCGCATCAACATCATGGACTGGATATGAACTTGAGATGCTGATCACTATGTCTGACAAGGAAATACAACGTCTTGCTGTTCTGCAAGACGTTCGAGATCAACGTATTACACAAGTCCGTGCTGCAGAAATTCTGAATCTTTCAACCCGTCAAATTACCCGGTTATTGCACAAGCTCAATCAAGACGGTGTTTCAAGTCTGGCACATTCCAGTCGTGGTCAACCGGGTCATCGTCGCCATGATGACTTGTTAAAATCAAAGTGCCTTTCCATTATTTCTGAACATCTGCTGGGCTTTGGGCCCACCTTGGTGCATGAGAAGCTCAGCAGCATGTTTGCCCTAGATATCCCGGTAGAAACGCTTCGGCGCTGGATGACGGCCAATGGCCTCTGGATTCCTCGATCCAAGCGCCTGAAGCGTCCATATCAGCCACGTTATAACCGTGATTGCTTCGGTGAGCTGATCCAGATTGATGGCTCATATCATGACTGGTTTGAAGGCCGTTCCGCCAAATGCTGCTTATTAGTTTATATCGATGATGCTACCGGAAAGCTCTTGCATCTGCGCTTTTGTGAGGCGGAAACGACCTTTGACTATATGATTTCTACCCGAGCCTACATTGAACAATACGGTAAGCCTCTGGCCTTTTACAGCGACAAACATTCGGTATTTAGAGTCAACCAGAAATCCAGCCAGGACAGCCAGATCACGCAATTTGGGCGGATTCTGAATGAGTTAAACATTGATATTATCTTTGCTAACTCATCCCAGGCTAAGGGTCGTGTGGAACGTGCCAATAGAACCCTTCAGGACCGTCTGATCAAAGAGATGCGCCTGGAGGGTATTAATTCGATTGCCGAAGCAAATGCATGGCTGCCCTGCTTTATTGAGCAGTTCAATCGGAAGTTTGCCAAGTGCGCGAGAAATTCCAAAAACTTACATCGCCCTTTAACAGAGTCTGATGCTGAACTGGATGATATTTTTACCTGGCAGGAACCGCGTAAGGTCACCAAGAATCTGACCATTACCTATGACAAGTGTATTTATATGCTTGAACCAACTGAATTGAACCAGAAATTAGTTGGACAATACATTTCATTTCTAGAGTATCCGGATGGTACTGTGGCTATCATGCATGAGGGACGGAAGATTAACTACAGCATTTTCAATAAACTGACTGGACTGCAGCAGAATGAAGTGGTTGAGAATAAAAGATTAGGTTCAGTCCTGGCACATATCCAGCAACAGCATGAAGCATTGGAAAAACAGAATAAACGTTCCCGTGCCAAGAAAAGTATGCCGAGTCGTAAAGCTCAGAAAGCAATTATTGAACAAAGAAATTTAAATCCTGTGCTTGACTCTTGTAGTTAAAAACAGGACATTTTAAATGGTTTATCGCATAGACATTTTAATTGGTGAATAACATAAAAATAAATAGTGTTAAATTTCAAAAAGTTATGATATAAAAAATCGAGGACGCAAACCCGAAAAGCCGGCTTGGAAACAAGTCGGCTTTTTTATGATCTTTTTTGATAGTTATTGCCAATAAAGTTGTTTAAAAAGTAGCCAATTTCAAGATTTTTGCAATGTTCTCAAGACCCCAGGATCTGAAATCATCCACATTTCCTGTGGATAAAATTTAGGCTATTTTGTGCGTATATGCTCACACCAATCTCGGCCCTTTGCTGCTATCCGGAATACTGAAACTTTCCTATGATGAACTCATCAGGAACAGGAAGTTCCATAACATAAAACAAAAATTATAAGTTATTGCACAAGGACCAGAGGGTAACAACGGTACGCGAAAAGATAATAAAAAACCCCGACAGGATGTTGGGGTTTTTTATTATCTCAATTTTCTAAATTAGACTTGGATGAGCATCCAGAATACGAATTAGAGTCGCTGCAGGACCAGTCGGATAGCGACGGCCTTGTTCCCAGTTTTGTAGCGTTCTCGCGCTGATATGCAAACGTGCAGCGAATTCTGCC